>JBDRGV010000055.1:0-2329 GCA_043817405.1 archaeon
TAAATTTTTTGTAAATTTTAAGCATTAGGCTGTTAAAACATTATCATTTATCGCATCTACATAGGCGTAGTTTTCAACGTTATAATAACAGTTTGAAGTTGGGAGAAATTTAATCTTTAATTCATTTATATCAAAGAAGCACAGCGGATCAACCCAGTCGCCTTTAGGATCCTTGACTCTGAAATCAAGATGGGGGTTTCCTGGTGCATTTGTATCTCCACTTTTTGCGATTTCTTGACCTTTGGTTACAGTGTCGCCTAATTTTACAATGTTAGTATTAGAATTGTGCAGGTAACTTGTTTCATATCCATTATCATGTTTTATGGTTACTAAGTTAAAACTTCCGCCAATATCTATGATTGTTCCGTCTGCCATTGCTTTAACCGATGTTCCTTCCGGAGCTCTCACATCAATTCCCGGTGTATTTTTATCACAAGGTCCTGTTACTCCTTTACAAGTTCTTTTTCCATAGCAAGAAGTTATTGTAGTATGACTTGGATCCAAAGGCCATCCAAAGTCCACGGTTTCTATACCGCAAGTGTAGTCTGTGAAAGGACTTTTGAAAATATCAAAAATATTTTTTTCTGAATCAGATAATTTTGGATAAATTGCTGCGGAAACCACGAGTACCACTGCTATAACAATTGCAATGGTTATAATTTGTTCTTGAGATAATGACATTTAAAACTCTCCGAATAGTTTGAATATTCTATCTAAAAGTGATCCTGCTTCAGGTGATGCTTTACTAATAAGGTATAGTATGAAGAAAAATACGAGCAATGAAAGGACCAATAATCCTATTGTTTGCCATGCAATTCCTTTTTTATTAAATATCATGTTATTTTCATCTCGTTTTTTCTAGTATTTATTTCTTTGCTTTCTAGTCCTGTCGTGCAGGTGATATATCGCAATCTAGGCTTTTTAATTCTTCGGCGTTGTATTCTCGGAACAGTATAAATGACATCCATAGGGGGTATTTATCTGCAAAAGTGTTTCCTAGGTATGCTCCTGCGAATGTTCCTACTCCTCCACCTATTATCACACCCCATTTCACACCTACAGCTGCGCATGCAACAGTACCTGTTCCCAAAGTTGTTAGACCACAAAGAATTCCTCCTCCTGCCCCAAAAATTATTCCTCCTGCAATTGCGCCCGTTAATTCTCCTGCAAGCGCACCCCTAGTTGCGCCTTTTAAAGTACTTTCTGCTTCATCTATTAGTTCTTGAACGTTGTTTTTATCCTTTGTGTAATAAAATAGTATGACTTTTTTAGTATCAGTTCTAAACTCGGTTGTGACCTGTGAAAGTGCAGGATTTTCTGCCATTTTTTCGAATGAGAAATCAGCGTTGTTGGAGGTTCCTGTAAATGATTCCATGTAAGTATAATCTTTGTTCGGAACATTTGTGCTCATTAAGTATTGTTCAAAATCTTTCACCACGACGTCTTCTTCAAAATCCAGTATGTAACAGGGGTGACAATAGGTCCACTTTTCATCTCCAAACAATTCTTCTTCTCCTTTTAACCAGTCATTCCAGCAGGATTCCATTCTTTCGGCTATGGCTCTCTTTATGTCTTCATCTTTTTTTATGGTTTCATTTTTTATCTTACATTTTATGGGCAGAACTTTTTCTCCATTAGTTAATTCCAACATCTTAACATGGCTTTGAACTTGGCCAATGCATTCGAGTCCTTCATTTTCTTTTTCTATCCCGTCTTTCCAACGAGTTATAAACATGAACACTATGAATAGAGCTATCATTATAACAATCATCAACACAATGTATTCAAATGCTATTTCTCCTTTTTTCATGTGAAAAATTTAAACGGTAAAGTTGTTTCACAAACACGATTTTTTGTGTCTTGATCCATTACATAGGTATTAAGTGTGCCTTCTCCCTTTCTGATGTTTTGTCTGACAAACACAACAAAGTATTCTGTTGCTATGCTCGTGTCGAATGTTATATTAAGATTTATCTGATTGTCTTTTGCAAATTCATACCAACAGGTGTTTTTTTCAGGACAACCGGATTCGTGTTGAGTTATTGTTTTATGTTCTTCTTTTAAATATTCCAATAGTCCTTTAAATTTTTCTTTTTCAGGCAGTTTAAAGATAATGTCCGAACAGGTGATGCATCCAATGGAATTTCCTTTGACAAGACTTGTGATTCCGACTTTTTCAATCAGATTTCTGGGAACAAAGAATGCGTCTAAATTACCTGACCCGAATTTATCCCAGCATTCCTGCATTTCTGTTCCAATGATTTGGTTGACTTCAGATTCTGTTAGTTCGTCGCCCAAATACTTTATATCTTTGAATTTTTTATTTTCA
>JBDRGV010000056.1:0-18323 GCA_043817405.1 archaeon
AATTAAGTATTCTCCTTCACGAACTATCGCTCCATAATTAGAAGGGTTACTGTGTTTGTAAGCGTGAACATAGTTAAAATTATCACCAAAAGGAATGTTTTTCAAATTTTCGAGTGGGTAAACATCATCACCATTAATAACTACAAATTCTCCTTCAACAAAATCTTTAGCAACACTTACCGCATGACCTGTACCCAATGGTTCTCCTTGATCCACAAATTGCAAATCAAAACTATAATTATGATTTTTAAAATAATTCTTTATTTTTTCTTTCAAATATCCTACAACGACAACCACTTTTTCATAACCTGCTTTTTCCAAGTTGTCAAGAAGATAGGTTATGAATGGTTTACCATTTATTTCTATTAATGGTTTGGGGACGTTTTTGGTTAATGGCAGCATACGCACACCCTTCCCTGCCGCCAGAATAATGGCTTGCTTCACGGTTGAAAAAGAATGGTTCAAACTATAAAAATATATTTATTTCAAATTATTTCATTTCAGAAAGATTTTCTTGTTCTATTTTAACTGCCAAAGCAAAGAAATAATCACTTAATCTGTTGACATATCTATAAACCACTTCTCGTATTTCCATGTCATTCAAATACTGTGTTAATGTTCTCTCTAATTTTCTTGTTCTAACTCTTGCTTCATTAACTTCAATCGCAAACATGCTTTTAAATCTTTGAAACTCAGATATGGTTAATCCAAATGATTCTATCGCATTCTCCAGATCTTCAACGTCAGAATCATTTATCGGTCTTGTCACAAACCCTCCTATGCTCTGTTGAGATATTTCTCCGCCCAACTGCCACAACAATGTTTGTACTTGATATATTCTGTCCTGCTCATTTGTCAATAGGTTATTATAATTCATAAAAGAACCTATTTTGTCAAGAGAGGTCTGTAAAGAATCAATATCACCGTTCACTTCTATTAGACAACAATCTTTAGGAACAATCTTTCCATCCAATGTTTTGGTTTTTCCAGAGTCTCCAAAACGAGTGTATATGGGTGTTAATTTTTTATTCATTTTTCAACACTATCAATGATTATTAATTATTGTCTATTTATTTTGTATCACAGGAGCCCGTGAAGCCACAGTTCTTCGAACATTGAGTGCATCCGCCAATCTTAACCATTTTTCCTTCATTACAAGAAGGACATGTTTGACCTGCATCTTCTCCTTCTTCTTCGTTTTCTAACTCTACGGTTTTAATTGACTCGGACAATATTTTTTTAGTTCCTTTTTTTGAAGATCTTGCATTTTTAGACTCTGTATCTGCAGAGGTTGATAATACTTGTTCACTTCTACTGGCGTCTCTGTAAATTGTAACTCCTTTACATCCGAGCTCATAGGCTTTTTCATATAATTGCTTTGTTTGTGCTAGTGAAAAATCCGCAGGTGCATTAGCGGTTTTGCTAATGGATGAATCGGTCCATCTCTGTATTGCGGCTTGGACTTGTATATGCTCTAAAGGTCCCAAATCTAGTGCACTAACAAAATAATTCGGAAGTTTTCCATCTTTAGAAGGGTAATCTTTAGCTAAAGGTATCATAACTTTGTGAAATCCGAGTCTTGATTGCCTAAAAAATTCAAATGCATAATAAGGCTCTATGCCCGTTGAAGTAGATAGCATTGAACCGACAGTGCCCGTTGGTGCCTGGGTTGTCAGAGTAACATTTCTTATGCCATTTTTTTTTATTTCTGCTCTTACGTCCGCAGGCATTAGTTTCATAAAACCTGATTCTAAGAATTTTTCTGTTTCGAATTTTGGAAAAGGTCCTTTTTCTTTAGCTAGTTGAGCTGAAGATTTGTACATCTCAGTGCTTATTGTTTTATAGAGTCGGTCTATGAATACTAAACTTTCTTTTGAACCATATTTCATTCTGAGTTTAATCAATAGCTCCCCTAAACCCAGCGTTCCTCCACCTATTCTTCGCTCTTTTCGTTGATTCTCTTTGTTTTCTTTGAAGTGATAGGGAGTTATATCTATTACGTTGTCCAAAAATCTTGTTAGAACCTTTGCAGAGTTTTTTAGAGATTCCCAGTCCATTTTGAAAAGCGGACCTTCTTTATCGGATCCGGTTTTTATTGCGAATGAACCCAAGTATAAATGTCCCAGGTTACAAACACCCCAGCCTGGCAAACCCTGTTCTCCGCAAGGATTAGTACAAATGATTTTGTTAAAATAATATGAGTTGCTTAGTTTGTTGTATCTTTCCATGAATACAACTCCTGGTTCAGCGCTGGACCATGCAGAACTTATTAGCTCATCCCATAGTTCTCTGGCTTTAATTGTTTTATAGACTTTAACAGGATAGCCTTTTCGTTTCCATTCATCCATATCACCATCCCATTCTTTGTCGTAAATATCACAGTATGCTGGATGTTCATAGTCAGGATATTCCAAATTCCACATCTTGTTCTTTTTTAGTGCATCCATAAATTTATCTGAAACCATTACAGAAATATTTGCATTTTCGATTATTCCTGCTTGTCTTTTAGCTTGTATAAATTCAATTATGTCTGGATGCCAATCAGCCTGCATCAGCATTAATGCTCCTCTTCTTGAACCTCCCTGTTCAATTAGGCCCGTTGTGTATGAGTATAACCCTCCCCATGATACTGATCCTGAAGATTTACCGTGGACCCCTTTGACATATGCATATCTTGGTCTTAGCGATGCAAGAGATATTCCTACTCCACCACCTCGAGACATTATTTCAGTCATTTGATAAAGGGTTTCTTTGACTATTGACTCCCGAGAATCTTTTGGTGAAGGTATTACATAACAATTGTACAGAGTCAAATTAGAGGCATAGTTCCCATATTGATCTACGTTTGCTCCAGTCATTATTCTTCCGGCCGGCTGAATGTGCCCTTCCTTTAGTTCATTCCAGAATACTTGAAACCATTTCTCTCTTATTTCGGGTGTTTTCTCTGCAGAAGCCATTGCTCTTGCCACTCTCTTGTATGCGGTTTCAACTCCTTCCATTGGTTTTTCACATTTCCATTTGCTCTGTTTAAATTCATAGTTTGTTTTTTCATCCGAATATACACCTGTAATCATGTGTAACATTACATTGTCATTTCTCAAAAGCTTTCTAACAATTCCCAGATCTTTTTTAGGATATTTCGGGTCTTCTTTAGTTACAACAACTAGTAAATCTCCTTCACCAATATCATCTTTTTTTGTTTTCAGAGAGTATCTATCTAGAAATATGGCTCTTCCTAATTCGTCCAGTTGTTGTGAATAATTTAAAACTTCTATTGCTTGTTTGCTTAGTGGAAGCCCTCTATTTTTCAAAGCCCTAACATCTTTTGAATGAATTTCTTTTTTCTTGCTTTCTCTTATGATTCTTCGTTGTTCTCTATATAGAATATATTTCTTTGCAGTTTTTGCGTGACCATTGTTTATTAGAATTTCCTCAACCATGTCCTGTATGTCTTCAACTTCAGGAATTTTATTTCTAAATTCATCTTCCAATATGTTAGTAACTTTGTCCGCTAGTTTTTCCGCTTGTTTTTTATCTGTTCCACCGACTGATTCTGCGGCCTTGAATATTGCAACCGTTATCTTGTCTCTGCTAAAAGGAACTATTCGACCATCTCTTTTTCTTATGTATTCTATTATTTCACTTCTATTCATTTTATATCCTCATTTCTTTTGTAATTTCTTTAGTTCCTCTTCGAAGGATCCTAAATCTTCAAATTCTCGGTAAACACTTGCAAATCTTATGTATGCAATTTTGTCTAATTTCTGAAGCTTTTTCATGACCAGAGTGCCTATTTTTTTACTTGGAATTTCTGCTTTGCTGGCTCTTCTGAGTTCAGATTCAATTTCTTCAACTGCTTTTTCTATTTTCTCCAATGGAACGGGTCTTTTCTCGCAGGATTTTAAAATTCCTGATTTTATTTTTTGCCTGTCAAAGGCCTCTCGTACATTATTTTTCTTTATTACAATTAATGGATTAAGCTCTATTCGTTCATAGGTTGTGAATCTCTTCTTGCATTTAAGACACTCTCTTCTTCTCCTCGTGACTTCTTCGGAAGTCTCCCTGGTTTCGACTACTTTTGTATCTTTAAAGCCGCAGAACGGACATTGCAATGTAAACACCTCATACGCTACCTGTAGTGTTCAGACAAAAAAACACTACGACATATAGGGTTTAACATATTATTTTACATTTAAATAGTTTTTGGTGATGTAAAGTATATTTGAAAAAACAACCTATGAAAAAACTATGTGAAAACCTTTATATAAGAAACCCTACTATTCAATAATATGAAAGGAATGGCCATAGTGGACAAAGGATTAGAAGATGTTGCCATAGAAGAAATTAATGAGAAGATAAAATCAAAAGGAAAGAAAGCCGAGTACTCAATAATTTTTGACATTGCTAAAGAAGAAGATTTGTGCAAACTGGCCTACACATCACAATCGGTTAGAAGAATTATGTTGCTTTTGAAAGAATTCAAAGTTGAAAAGAACCTGAAAAAAAGCATTTCTCAGTTTCAAAAAGATGTGAAAAAAGATTTATTAAAAAAATATATTTCAAAAAATGCAAAAATAGAATGCGAAAGAATCGGAGAACATGATTTTAACAGTGTCGACTTCGCAAGAGAAGTTAGCAAAATATTACATGAACAAGGATTTGAAGTCTCGAGAACTGAAAATGAAATCACATTCTATATTTATATTAATGGAAACAAAGGATATTTGAGTTTGGATTTCTCAGGAAAAGACCTGAGTAAAAGAGAATACCGAGTGTTTACCAAACCAGGCTCTTTGAAAGGAACGCTTGCATACGCACTGGTTAGAATTGCTCACTATAAACCAGGTGAAATAATTCTCGATCCATACTGCGAGTCAGGAGTTGTACCCATTGAAGCAACACTCATGGCAATTAATAAACCAGTTCATTTCTACAAGAAAGATTTTGCATTCAAACAAATAAACAAGAAATTTGAGAAAGTATTCAAAGAACAAGATAAAAAAATAAAGAAAAAAGAAAAAGGTATTAATGCACTTGATAAAACCCTTGGGAACGTTAATAGCGCCAAGAAAAATGCTAAGATTGCAGGAGTTGATAAAATCATAAATTTCTCAAAAGCAGACATAGAATGGCTGGACACTAAATTTGACAAAGAATCCGTTGATAAAGTCATCACAAAGCTACCCGCAGAATCAAAAAGATTTGCTAAAAATAAAGTTGAATTAATATATAAAGAATTATTCTATCAATTAGAATTCATATTGAAAAAGAACGGGACCGCGGTAATTTGTACAATGAAAAACGAGCTTCTAAAACAAATCGCCTCTGAAAAAAAATTTAAAACAATGACTGAACAAACAATATTTTCAGGACAACAGGAATTCACCGTTACAACATTTCAAAAGAACTAAGTTGATTTTTTGAATAGTGGTGTGCTTAAAAAAATAATTTACTTTTGGTACACCCCATATTTCAAAAAAATTTATAAATAACAAAAATCAGAATTGGTTTATGAAATTTTCTGGGGGTAGTCTAAATGTACTGTGATATGTGTGGAACAGACGGGAATCTTTTCAGAACAAAGATAGAAAACACCTACTTGAATGTTTGTCAAGAGTGTACAAAACATGGTGAAGTTATGGAACCAGTTGAAGCTCCAAAGCCATTAGAAGAAAGACCCATAAAGGCAGTTATTGAAAGGGGTGAAATAATACAGATAATAATACCTAATTATTCAACGGTCGTAAAAAACTCTCGTGAACTAATGAATTTAAAACAAAAAGAACTGGCACAAAAAATTGCTGAAAAAGAATCAGTCATCCACAACGTAGAATCAGGACATACCGAGCCCAGCATTGACCTGGCCAGAAAACTTGAGAAGTTCTTAAGCATAAAACTAGTAACCCAATACATAGAGAAAGGCGGGCTTGAAAAACCAGCAAAAGGCGAAGCCATGACCATCGGTGATATGATAAAACTAAAAAAATAAGCATAATAGGGTAAATATTTTAAAGTCCAAACATAATTCAAATATTAATTTGAACATACAATATTTATCGACTGATTGGATTATGAACGCCTGTATGGTAATTTTCTTTGTGGTATTCTCACTTCTACTAACCACCTTAGTTGTTTTCATCACATCACTATTTTTCAAGAAAAAAATCACTAAATTTGAACCTAACATAAGCATTATAGTGCCTGCGTATAATGAAGAAAAGAATATAAAAAAATGTTTGCAAGCAATCCTAAATTCAAACTATGATCAGAAAAAGCTTGAAATCATATGCGTGGATGACGGTTCAAAAGATAAAACAACCAATATAATTAAAGATTTTATTCTGAAAAATAAACAAATTAAGCTTATAAAAGGAAAACATCTGGGAAAATCAATGGCTCTTAATATGGGAGTTAAAAAAGCCAAATATGATTATATTATAACAATTGATGCAGACACAATCATAGATGGTAATTTTATTCAAGAAAGCATAAATCCGTTCCAAGATAAAAATGTTGGTGCAACCAATGGAATAGCACTAATTCAGAAACCAAAAAAAATAGTTGAACACTTTCAAAACGTGGAATACTACTTCAATAATTTAATCAGAAGTTCTTTTTCAAAAGTGTTTAAGAATGGAATATGGTTTTTTGGAGCTGCAGCTTGTTTTGATAAAAAGGCTTTGAAAAAAGCAGGGTTATTCAGTAATAAAGTTCTAACTGAAGATATGGATTTATCACTAAAAATTTTTGAAAAAGGATACGATGTTCTCACCGTCTCAACGGCGTCCTATTATACGCAGGCATGTCATAGTTTAAAAGAATTATTCTCTCAAAGAATGAGATGGTTCTATGGCGGATTACAATGCACAGTTAAACACAGAACACTTTTCAAAAGGAAATCTTTTTCCATAAAGTACCTTTTCTTAAATCAAATATTCTGGGCAATATTTTCAGTGATAATTATTCCAATAATTATATACCAAGTCAATTACTGGCTTCCAACCGAAGGTTTTGTCGCAGTATTTTGGTATTTGTTCAGATGGTTTAGTTTATTGGGTCCTGTATATGTGCTTTACATGATGCCTGTATGGGGCTTATCTTTCATCAATATATTTGGAGTTAGTGCAGGAATAATAACCTTTATTTTGATATTAAGTGCCATAGCGAAGTTTAAAGGCAAGTTCACCCTACAAAAGCTATTGGTGATCTTTTTTTATTTCCCATACACACTTGTTTTGAACCTAATATTAATTGCAGGCATATTCAAATATACTTTTTCTAAGAACAAATATTTCAAAAAATGATTTGAAGATGGACCTATATAACTGAACAAGTTAAAGCTCTAAAGGTATAAACAGATGTGAAAATAATTGACGTTAAAAATGCTGTTATACTAATTATAAGAGCCAATGTGGCTAATGTTGTACCTCCAAACTTATTAGGGTCAGAATGGATTAATTTCAAAGATTTAATTGCCAGAAATATCGAGATTAATGATAAACCAATGTTAAACAAAGGTATCAAAAAACCTAAACTCATTATGAAAGCTAATTTTGCATGAAAATAATCTTTTTTAGATTTGGATTTAGATTTGATATTGTTCTTCATTCTATTCATCTACACTTACCACATTACCTTTTTTTGCTAAAATAAACCATTGCATCGGTCTGTTAAATATTGCTTTAACAACACCAACTGAAACCGTGTAAATAACAAGCAAACCAACACTGAAAGATGCCAATAACATTCTCGGAATTTCGTGTACCTTATTTACACTTTTTAAAACAAGAACACTTGTAACCAATAAACCCGAAGTTAAAACTATATTTATAAAAGTTTCAGAAAAGAATCTAGCCCAATCAATGGCTTGAGGAGCATTCGTTATGATTGAAAAGAAACCCAGAACCGCCAATAGGAAGAATTGAAATGTTATAAGATACCCTGACAATAGCAATGGAGCGTTAACTTTCCAAACAGCAGGAATTTTTCTACTGAATAATATTGGAATTAAATGTTTTTTCAAAGCAGATATAACACCATAGGCCCACCTCATCTGCTGTCTGCCAAGATCTTTGGGTGTGAAAGGAGTTTCACAATTACAACCAAGATTTTCAAGATACACTATCTTCTTGCCTGCACGAGTCAATCTTAACGAATACTCTATGTCTTCCGTTAGAGCTCCAGATTGCCAACCACCCAATTCTACCAAAGTATTTTTTCTAATGGCTTCCGCAGATCCAGCTATAAAACCATTTGCCTTTATCAGATTCAAAAACGGTAATCCTAACCTGTGTGAAAACATAGGTATTATTCCACCTAGAACCGATGAAAGATTCTGTGAAAAATTAGTTATTAACCATCTGGCCTGAACTGCCCCAACGTTTTTATCGTGCATAAAGGGCCCAACTATTCTTCTTAAAAAATCCTTTTCAGGTAAAAAATCAGAGTCAAAAACCACTATGAAATCTCCTTTGGTTGATTTTAACATGTGATTCAAATTTCCAGGTTTAAAACCACTATTTGAGCCTCTTCTCGTAACGGTTATCATATCTTTATGTTTTAAAGCGAAGGCATTAATTTGTTTAGAAATAGACTTATCGGAGCTATCATCACCTATCATTATATTGAATTTATTCTTAGGATAGTCAAAATCCAGACATTTCTTAGCGCAATGCAGAGCTGCCAACTCATTATAGGTAGGAATCTGTATGGTAACTGTCGGTAAATCAGAGTCCTTTAATGGTTTCTCCACATATTTAGACTTTTTTAAACTAACAATTATCATTATCGTCAAATGCACCAGAGTCATTAAAATCGTTAGATAAAGAACAAAATAGAATAAATTATCAAATATTATATGCAAGAAATCCAATATTATCCTGGAATAAACTGTGAAAAAACTAAAAGCTATATTCCCAAAGAACTCATAAACACTATAGATAAGGCTTAAAAACGCGTTCGATGCAATAATGTCGGTAATCATGTGTTTCAACTCGAGTATTTTCAAACAATAAGTGGAAGATATTTATAAATTATTAGGTTTTTTAAGCACAAAAATAACTATGCTGTTTTTCACCTAATTAACAAACTTCCAAACTTCAAATTCAGTGTCACTTGTTAATCTTATGAAACTATCGCTTTTTTCCAGTAAAAATAAAAGCCCTTCTCCTTCTCTTTTCCAAACAAGTCCAGTTCTCATTTCAGGGGTTATAAGTAAATACTTTATATTGTTTTCTTTTAATAAAGATTCCGTTAATTCAAGATTTCTGGAGTAAAAAATGTTTTGTTGAATATCTCTTAAAAAATTGTAATTATCATAATTGATGGACTTTTCATCAATAAAAGTTCTTTTATTGGCATAAAACTCGATGAAAAAACCATATTTATCATGGGATAATACTATTCCATCTTCATATGGCAATAGGAACTCTAATGATTCAATTAATTCTCTTTGTGGCTCTGAATGAATTGTTTGATCAATATAAAGTGAAGTTGAAAATATAACTCCACAAAAAATCAAAAGCAGAGTGAACCTTTTGATAATTGATATTTCCCACTCTCTTTTTATTAAGAAATATATTAGTGTTGCTGAAAACACTGATAAGTATAGGTTAGAAAATATTCTGCCTACAGGATTGAAAAATGAAAATAATAATAGCACCATGAACGATATTAGAATGTAAACATGGTGTTTTTTTCTTTGCCACCCGACAAAAAAACCCGTCACACCCAAAAATAAGTAGAAAAAAGCAATTCCTATCTTAGAACCAAAACTTGTGAATAAAGACATGAATGAAGCCTTAAAAAATAAATTTTTGAAAACTAAAAATCCTGGATGTAAAAAATAGAATGACAGGAAAGATATGATTGAAATAATCATGTTTGTCAGAAAAAACTTTCTATCCCTGTCATAGAAATAAAAACAAGTCATGAGAAATAAAGTACAAATGAAAAATGCAAAATTTGTTATTGAAATCAACATTAAAAAAGGCAAAGACCAATAATTCTTTTTAATGTAAAAAAATAGAGAAAGCAGAGACAGAACTGTTGCTAAAGAAAAAATGCTGAAACTTGAAAACAAGTATATAAACCCTGGTGAAACAATGAATAAAAATGTTGAAATAATGACTGTTTCTCTCTGAAAAATAAGTCGTTTTAATATTTTGTAGAACAACCATGCAGATATGATGCCTAGTATTATTGATAGTCCTACAAATAATTCTTTTGCCATAAATAACGTTAGAAACGCCAACAGGTAATAAAAAAAAGAAGCCTGATGTAATCTATCAGTCATTCCATCCCAATAGTGTTTATTTGCTAAATCCTCTGAAGCTCTAAAATCATAGAATGACTCACCACCCACAAACAAAGAGTCATCATTGGCCAATCGCATAAATAAAGGCAGTGATAAAATTAACACCACTAAAACAAACAATGCAATTTTATCAATTCCAAATCTTAAACTATAATTCATTCTACCTCACAATTGACTTTATATACACTAACTGATTTATTGTAAACTTCTTCAAAGCATTCATCATCTATATAATAAATTTTTTCTTGCTCTCCAAATTTACCTGAAAAATAAATGTAATCAACATCATATTTTGTAAGTCTTCTCAAAGATTCTATCATTAATCTGAATGAGAATATTGATTGTACATCTTCATATCTTTCTTGAGCGTCTTCAATCATTAGAAAGTCCTGATCTATGACTGTTTTTCTATGTGCATAGTAATTTATTAAATAACCTTCTTCTAATCTGCCTAGAACCACTGAATTGTTATCGGTGTTTTCTTTCAACCAATTCAAAGCTTCAATTTCCTCGTTTGAAGGAACTGCATTTATTTCTGAAAAAGCAAGGTTAAAACTAGGTATAACTGCTGTTAACACAAATAACAAAAATATTATTATTAAAAACCAGTTTCCGGCATTTTTGAGCTTCATCTTGTTAAAATACAGGTAAACTTGATGTATGGAATAACTGGATAAAATAACCAACATGAGACTTAAAAACATTAAACCGATTTTAAACTCTATGAGTTTAAACCATAGTAAAACAATAATTGAGAGCGACATGCTTAAAGGCAAGAATAAACTTCGTCTTTTTTCTTTGAACAAAACATTGTAAACGCCGTATATTCCAAATATCACTGGTATGATTCCTACAAAATAAATGCTCTGGATTATTTTCAAATCAAAGAAATAATTTGTGAGAACCTGTAAAGGAATATTCTGCCAAATTACGAGCGGTCCGTGAATCAAAAACGCATTTTTATAGATTATGAAGTTAAACCATAGAACCAAAAAACTGGCAAAGAGTATTAACTCGGTTTCTTTTTTACTAATGTTCATTGATTCTATTTTTAACAATAATAAAAATATTAGCAGTCCTATTATTAAAAAGAATGCTGAAGCATGTGAGAGTACTATTATAACTGTGAATAGCAATGCCATTTTAAGGTATATTAACCCGCTTTCAATTTTCATGACAAAATAAATCACCAGCAAAGCAAGTAAAATCACCCATGAGTAAACTGAAATATCATTCATGGTCAGAAAAAATACTGGAATAAATCCTGAGAAAAAACTTGACAATAGAGAAATTGAGCGATTCTTAGTTATGTGAAAAGATATGAAATATATTACTATGACTATTAAGGAAGATAATAAATTAGGTATTACTTTTGCTACAAATCCCAAACCCATGAATCCAAATAAAGATATAAAATAATAGAATACTGGTGGGAATAAATGTACTCTGCCACCATAACTCAATGAATCTTCAAATAAAGGAATTCCGTGTTCATTTATGTTCTCTATTTGTCTAAGAGAAAAATATGCCTCATAGGAAAATTCCTCTGTTTGAAAAGAGATTATGGTCCTAGAAAGAAATGTGATTAAAAAAATAGCTAAGAGCAAAATGACTATGAATAATTTCTTCATAGGATTAAATAATAAAATGAATTATTAAAAGCTTTTGAATTAATCGTCTTCGGGGTTATAAGAAGGTACTGCTGATTTGCTAATAATCATTATATCTCCGATGCTCTTAACGAGTTGATGAGGTACAATAACTCCTTTAGCGGCTCCCAATACTTTGTTCAAAAAAGAATTTTTAGTGGCTTTTACTCTCCAACCAAAAACCTTGTTGCTTGTTAGAATTGTTTCTTCGATGTCTCCAAAATAATCTCCACCATCGGTGAAAACTCTCATGTCAAAAGTCTCTGTTATTTTTTTCATTTTAAGCATTAATACCACCTTCCAAAAGTTATAAACGCGTTTAAAACACTAAAGTTTATATAACTTTCGCTTAGTGAATAAATCAAACATCCATTGAGATGTGTCGATAAACAGAAAAATATATATACTAATAAGATGTTGTTTTATAATACATTGAGAGGTGAATGTTAATATGGCTAGCGAATCAATAATCTTAGCAATAATCATCGGTACTTTGGCAGCTATAGTTTATAGTCTTAGAGTTCTAGTTCTAATGGAGCGAAGAATCGCAAGAATGGATCTGAACATTGAAAGAATGGCCAGACAAATTGCTAAAGAAGAATTTAAAATAGAGGCTGAAGAAAGAAAAATAGAAAAATCTTTGAAAAGAAAGAAATAATTTTTATAATTTTATATTTATGATAAAACATACTTCACTGGCTCATGGCTGGTACTATCATTACAGAATTCATTCAAAGAAAACAGATGAGCTGTGTGGCAATGGCTATTCTAAATTGAAAAATTTTCTTGATGAAACCATGGATTCTTGTCCGGATGAGCATTTTTTGAACGGACCAAGGTCTAGTTCTCTAAGGTTTTCTTTGCCAATAGATTTGAAAAAAGAAAGCGATCATGAAGTTAGTAGATTATGTTTGAAGGGCTTAGAAAACATGGAGAATTACAAAACTGCACATTCAAAGGTTCAAATGTTTATGCTCCAGTTCGACAAGAACACCATCAGTGTTGAAACACCTACTTGGCTTCATAATAACGAATTGAAAACCTTTGACAAACTCTTTGATTCTTCTGACCCATTGTCAGGCCATATTGATGTATTGAGAGTTGAAAATGATGGTAATGTTTGGATTTGGGATTACAAACCGAACGCGAAAAAAGAAAAATATGCATCTACACAGGTATTCTTCTACGCATTGATGATGAGCAAGAGAACAGGCATTCCGTTAAAGAATTTCAGATGCGGATACTTTGATGAGAAAGTTGCTTATACATTCAAACCAGAAACAAAAATGTTGAAATAGTTATTTGACTAATTCTTCGAAAGTCAATCCTCTTCTCTCTGCAATTTCGAAGCTCGCCACAAATGAAGCAGTTGTCTCTTCAAGGTCTTCAAGCATTATAAAATAGAATCCTTTATTGTCAAACTTTATTACTACCCATGGCTCGGCACCAAACTTTGTTGCAAAATATTTCAAATCATTTATCTCTTGCTTTGGAAAATACTTTTTTTTGTCCTTGGTTGCTTTTATTTCAAGAGCTAACTTTCTAAGGTTGTTGCCCACAATTAAATCAGGACATGGAAATTGTGTTGATCCAGAACCTGCGGCGCGCACCGCAGCCCAGCCATTCGCCCAGAATTTATGCATTAGCTCTCGCTCTGCAGCAGTTCCCTTGCTCTTTCGTCTACCATGTACGATTCCCATAAACACCTCTATTTATTATTAATATAAAAATTTTGTCAAATGCATTTCAACCTTCTTTCGACCAACAAACATATAAATCAGTTTATTTTTTCGTTTAAAGGGTGATATAATGGTTAAAAGACAAATACTGCCTTTGGCAGCAATGGAGAAGCTAATGAAAAAAGCAGGCGCAGAAAGAGTTTCTGAGGATGCTAAAACAGTCCTAAGCGACATTCTGGAAGAATTTGGACAAGAAATATCTGAAGCAGCTTTAAAGTTCGCAATGCATGCAGGCAGAAAAACCATAAAAGCAGAAGATATAAAGTTGGCAACTAGGTAAACTCATAACTTAATTTTCATAAAATCATAAGAACCATATGATTCTGCAAAGTATGTTCTTACGTCCTGTTCTAAAACACCAACATTTTTGTATCTCTGTGAGAAATGCGTTATTATCAACTTTTTGACATTGGCTTTGTTTGCAATTAACCCTGCATCTTGAGTTGTCAAATGTTTATATTTGTCCGCTTGTGTTTGCAGGTCTGGAAGATAAACTGCTTCAGTGATTAGCAAATCAGATTCTTTAGCTAAATCATAGGCATGGGAATTTGGTTGTGTGTCGAAAATAAACGTTACTTTCTTGCCCTTCTTAATGGTTGAAATGTCTTCCGGTAAAATGGTTTTCTTGTTGACAACTAATTTTTTTCCTTCTTGAATTTTCTTCAATTCAGGTCCTTCTTTTAATCCTAGCCTGTTGGCCTTAGCCATGTTTATATTTCTAACATCTTTCTCTACAAACGAGTAAGCTATACAGGGAGTTGTGTGGTCCATCGGTGCACATTGTAAATAGTAATCTTCTTTTTTCTTGAAAACTTCTACTTTTTTAGGGTTTAACTCTGTTATTTTCAAATTCAAGTTTGCACCGTCAAAAACAACCGAATCAAGCAAATGTTGTACTCTTTTCTTTGTGCCTTTTGGTCCAAAGATTTCTATTCTTGGAGGATTATCCTTGTTGGAAATAGTTTGTAAAAGTCCAATTATACCTCCAACATGATCCCCGTGCCAATGAGTTACAAGAATTGTGTTTACTTTGTTTCTATTAATCCCTGCCAGATTCATCTGTCTTTGGGTTCCCTCACCACAGTCAATTAATATGCCTTCGGCTTTATAGCTCAAGAAAATGCCTTGGACATTACGATCCTTTGTCGGAACCATACAGGATGTTCCTAAAAACGTTAGCTCCATGCCTCCTGTTAACTATGACTCATTTATAAGGATTACTGAAATATGTATATTTGGAAAAGATTTTTAAAGAAATCAGGTTTAATTTAAAAAATGCCTAAAAAGAAAGTCGCCAATAAGAAAGTAACGGCGAAAAAGACTGTTAAGAAAGTCGCTGAAGTAGTTAAAAAAACAACTAAAGCTGTAAAAGCAGTAGCTAAAAAAACTGAAGTCAAACAATCTGAAAAAGTTCCTTTGAAAGCCATGTTGGCCCAGGAAAGAGTTCTGGTAGATGGCAGTGATGAAACTCTTGAATTAAATAATAGCGGTGCATATGGTACTCTTTTGGAAGATAAAAAACTTCAACTATCACTTCAGGAAGCACTGTTTTTGAAAGAAAAAAATAAGCTTACAATTATCGACGGTAGAAACAAAGAGTTTTCATTTGAAAGATTTGTAAAAACAGCCACCATTATTGAACCTAATTTCTGGGTTCGATACGCAGTTTACAAAGACATGAGATCGCGCGGTTACATAATCAAAACTGCTTTGAAATTCGGAGCAGATTACAGAGTATATGATAGGGGTATTAAACCGGGTGATGATCATGCTCGTTGGATTATTTATCCTGTTCATGAAGGATCTACTTTGACTTGGTATGAGTTCGCAGCTAAAAACAGAGTGGCTCATTCAACTAAGAAAAGATTGATGATGGGCGTCGTTGATGATGAAGGAGATGTAACCTATTGGGAGATTAAATGGGTTAGGCCTTAAACGAAACTTTTTAAAACTAATTCTGTTTAAAGAAAATTATGTCTGAAAAAGAAGATATTCTCAACTTTGTAAAATCCAAAGGTCCAATTATTCCTAACGATGTAAAAAAAGCTCTTGGCGGAGATACTTTTTTGATAAGCGCAAGGTTATCTGAGCTATCATCGGAGGGTCATGTTAAGATTTCTCATACAAAAATAGGTGGTTCTCCGTGTTATTATGCTCCTGGACAGGAATACAAATTAATTGAATTGAAGAAGTACTTGAATCCAAAAGATCAAAAAACCGTTGACCTGTTGAGAGAAAGAAAAGTTCTGAAAGATCGGGATCAAGACATGCTGACTAGAGTTAGTTTAAGGCAAATAAAAGACTTTGCAAAGCCATTGAAAGTTAATATGAGTGGTGAACAGGAGATATTCTGGAAATGGTATCAGACATCTGCGGATGAAGCCGAAGCCATTATTAGAAAACAAATGATAAAAACACCTGAAACTCCAAAACCAATTGTAAAACCCGAACAATTAACAGAAGAAATTGAGAAACCAAAAGAAGTTAAAAAAGAAATAGAAAAAGAAGAAACAAAATACACCTCTTCTGAAGTTCAACTAAGAACCGAACAAACAAAAGAAGTTCTAAAAGCACCTGGCAAAACAGATGGTTTCTTAGGACAGGTTTATGATTATTTCAAAGAAAAGAAAATTGAGATTATTAGTGAGAATATTATCAGAATAAAAACCGATCTTGAATTCGAAGTTATTGTTCCGAGTAGTGTCGGTAAAGTAGAATATTTTTGTAAAGCAAAAAACAAAAAGAAATGTACCGATGGAGATTTAAGTTCTGTTTATTTGACAGCCCAATCAAAAAAATTACCGGTATTATTTTTGACCACCGGTGACGTTACTAAAAAAGCTCAGGAAATGTTGAAAAAAGAATTTAAAGGATTGGTTTTGAAAAAAATATAACAAAAATTAAAACGTTTTTGAAATTAAAAACAATTTTTAATTAAAAATGGGAACGCCTATAACTGACATTCTGGTAAGCAAAGAATTGAGTATCAAAGATTTAAAGGGAAAGGTTCTTGCTGTTGATTCCTATAATATGCTCTATCAATTCCTGTCGAGCATTAGACAGCCAGACGGTACTCCTCTGATGGATTCTAAAGGCAGAGTAACAAGCCACCTTATCGGATTATTCAGTAGAGTGACTAAATTAATGATTGAAGGTTTAAAATTTGTGTTTGTTTTTGACGGAGTGGTTCCGGATTTGAAAAAAGCTGAACGCGATAGAAGAAAAAAGTTAAAATTAGAAGCCAACAGGTTGTATGAAGAAGCAAAACAACAGGAAGATGTTGAAGCCATGAAAAAATATGCTTCCAGAACTTCTAGACTTTCAGGCGATATGGTTGAAGAAGCTAAGGCTTTGATTAAGGCCCTTGGCATGCCCATAGTTGAAGCACCTAGTGAAGGTGAAGCTCAAGCATCCCACATGGTTGATAAGGGCGATTGCTATGCCATTGTCAGCCAAGATACTGATTCTTTGATATTCGGAGCCACATTGGTTGTGAAAAATCTTACCATTAGTGGCCGAAAGAAAACTGCAAAGACTCTTGTTTACAAAACCGTTAATCCAGAACTTATTTCTCTATCTGATAATCTGAATAATTTAGGAGTTACACATAATCAATTAATTGTAATTGCAATGCTTGTTGGAACCGATTACAATATTGGTGGTGTAAAAGGCATCGGACCTAAAAAAGCATTGAATCTTGCTCTAACACATAAAGAAAATTTTGAAACCCTCTTTAAAGAAGTTGGTTGGGATGAGAACTTTGACATTGGTTGGAAAGAAATTTTTGATTTGTTCAAGAACATGCCTGTGATCGATGACTATAAACTCGAGTGGAACGAAGTTGATAGAGAAGCAGTTATGAAGTTACTAGTTGAAGAACATGATTTTGGCAGAGAGAGAGTTGAAAAAACCATAGATAAATTATTAAAAGGAAAACCAGATAAAACACAGAAAGGTTTGGGAGAATTCTTTTAAGAGGTGAAAAACAGTGGAATGGTTTGTTTACGTGTTTATGTCAGCAATATTGTTATCTATTGCACACGTAATTTCAAAAAAAGTATTGATGCATGAGCACGCATTGGAATTTTCTGTTAATAGAAGCTTAATAATGATTTTCTTTGGATTGTTTCTTATTCCTTGGGTTTCATTCGGACTTCCGTGGCAACTATATTTATTGTTGTATTTTATTTCTGTAATGCTTGACGCAGCAGTTCTCTTCATAAATAAAAGTATATCGTTTTGGTTTTGTCGACATAAAAAAAGATTTCAGAAAAGATTTCAAATTGCTGTTTTCTAGCGGATTATTTATGTTCCTTTCAAACATGTCTTATTTGTTGGCAGTGGCAACTCCTGGAGCTGCAATTTCATTAATTATTCCAATAAAAAGAACTTCTTCTTTATTCACCACACTAATAGGTGGAAAATTATTTCATGAAAAAAACTTACTTATAAAAATTTTAGCAAGCATCATAATGATTTGGGGTGTGGTGTTTATTTTACTATAAATTTAAAAAAGCCAATTCTATACTCTCATTCATGATAGGTGTAAAGGTTCCGTTAAAGAAAGCTGAAAAGATAAAAAACTACTTGATAAAAAACAAGTTAATAGATTTTAATTAT
>JBDRGV010000057.1:0-24639 GCA_043817405.1 archaeon
TAGCTCACGCTAAACTGAAACAAAGAATGCGTGCGCCGGTATTCGTCGCGCGCAACTTTATAATCAAAAATGTTAGAAAAACTTTATGGAGGAACAGGAAACACTTGTGCTAAAGCACAAGGTATCCTAAAAATGTAATGATAAAATCAAAGATTTTTGAACGTCCAATAAATAAGAAAGGACAAGGAATAAGCATAAACGTCATAATCATAGCAGCAATAGCACTACTGGTTCTGGTTATTCTGGCGGTTCTAATTGGAGGATCAGGTAGAGATTTAGCAAAGGGCACAAAATGCATAACTGCAGGAGGCGTATGTCAACTAAACGCTAATAACTGTGACGCTGATAAACTCATAGAGGGCACTGATCTTTGCCCAGTTGGTAAAGAATGCTGCAGTCCAATGTCTGTACGTGATACAACCAATTAAAATGATTAATCGTAAAGGAGATGGGATGTCAGTTAGTTATATAATCGTTATAGCCATCGGTTTATTAATTTTGTTTCTTATTGCGCCACAACTCGTTAAAATGGTAGTTAACTTGAATAAGGCCAATGAATGTGATAATAACCCTGCAACACAATGCCTGCCCTATGATAAATGTACATCTAAAACATTTGACAGAACAAAAGAGTGCGAAGGAGTGGAAGGCGAAATGGTTGTTTGTTGCGTAGTCACAGCCAAGAAAATAAACCTAAGTGGAAATCCAATGGCAAATATCAAAGTTTACCTGGGTACTAGTCCTGTCGAAAGTCCAAAAATATCATTGGAATCAGGCAAAGACCACTCACTTAAATTCTCCGCGACCGGCGAGAATATTGAATATTGTCAAGCAACCATATCCTATAAAGACCCTGTTCCATCTGGCGAAGAAAGAGAAATAATAAGCACAACACCTTTTGATTGTAATACTGGCAAAGGTATAACATTCAAAGCCGAGAGCAAATATGCATCTCATCCGCTAGAACTAGAGGTTGTAGCCTACGCAGAAGGCCTAGAAATAAATGATATCACACGCACCAGCAATCATGCAGTACCAAAAATCTTAACCATAGAGGTGACATAATAATGAATAAAAAAGGAATGGGAATAAGAGAAATAATCTACTGGACCATAGGAATACTAATACTAATCATTGTTTTTTGGGCTGTCAAAAAATATATAATCGATCCGAGTGATAATTTTGATGTTCTCTGTGATAACATTCCAGGCATAGAGGCCAAATGCCTAACAAAAGATGATTGCACGTCACAGGGAGGACATAATTACGGCGCAGCAATGGGTTGTGGAGCAGAAGACAGTTCTGATTCAAAACAAATTTGTTGTGCTCTGGGTTGAAAATGAAAAAGGGGTTTGCACTTTTAGGATTTCTAAGAGGATTAGTCATATCAATCCTTGCACTAATAATAATCTTAAAAATAATGAATCAAGTAGTTGGACCTGTGCTGTGGAACAATCCTACCAAAAGTCTTTCTTATCAAAACTTTCAACAATTAAGTCTGAGAGTTGATACAATGATTAATTCCGATAAAGTCATCACTAGCGACGGAATGATATTGGAATTAGAACCTGATTACAACATTCTCGCGTTTGATTATGATGATACTAAAGCAGAACTTTGTGTGTCCAGAGCTTTTGATACTGAATTTAAACGCCCTAAAGAATGCCTTGATGGAAAAAGTTGTCTTTGCCTGTACAAAGGGAATGTTGAAGATGAAAAAGTTATTGAATGCAGAATGTTTGAAAAAACAAGATTCTACAGTTTTTTACACAAAGATACTGGAGAATCTGAAAGTTTGGGATGTGAAAAGAGTGGACATCCTAATACTAAAACAACTTATGAAGATTTAATGTTCACAGGTTTATTATCAACACATTACCCTTTTGTTTTGATAGAAGTCTACTTCGGAACAAGAACAATGTACTTAGAAAAAGAAAAAGAAGGAGATGTAAATCACATCCTAATAACCTTTAAAGACAAAGACACTAAATTAAGATATAAAATGGTTAATAAGTGTACTGAAGAATCAGACGAAGGATGTAAAAACGAACATTTCGACTCTGTTTTTGAAACAAATAAACAAAGTTTTGTTTGCAAATTTGACATTGAACAAGACAAATGTTTGGCTAAGGAAATTGATAAATGCGGAACAAGAGTTATAAAAAAAGAATGTTCATGCGAAAATATTGCCTACGACTTTGGATTCTGTATACAAGACAAATTCAAACCAAGTGAGCTCCCAATGGATTATTGCTATGCTGAAAAAATAGGCAATCTTTGCTCCGGTTACAACAAAGGACTGCTGCAATGGGATGATGAATCCTACCCCTATGTTTGCACATTCAACATATGCAATATAGACCAAATAGGATGCTACTGGGACCTAACAGGTGGAAACGAATGTAAAACCTGTCCTGAAAAATGTAAATGTGATTTATATGATGAAGACTGGATTAAAGAAGTAAATCCCTGCGGCTGTGATTGCCCATAATTCTAAGATAAATACAAAAATATTTAAACTTTCAAAAACAGATTTTTTCTATGAATAAAAGAGGGTATAGGGTTGTTCTCTTCAGGGGTTTTATGGTGCTAATAGCCTTGACAGGCGGTTTAATGGCATTTAGCGGCGTAAACAACTATTTGGATGATACAACCTTTTGGAAAATATACTATGCCAGAGACATTGGAACCATAATGGATGTTGGTCAAACGGGCAGAGGCGACATCGAACTGAATTATAATTTTATGGAAGCAGCAAAACCATTAACATTCGGATTAACAAAACCACTGGTTGAGCTGTACGACAGAGACACAGAACTTCGAGAACCATTAAAAACAACATTCAGATATGCTCAAGATGAAAAAATAGAAGTCAAATATGACACCATAGACGCAACCAACTTTAAGATGTACTTCACAAACAAAGAAGTAATTATCAGCGGAGAACCACTAAAAGAAGAAGTATGTATTGAAGTTATAAATATGAAAACACCTGAAACCACTGAGATATATGTTTACTCTGACGATTCAGAAGTTGAAAGCCTAATAAAAATAGGTTTGAGAAACAAACAATACAAAGTCGTTGATGAATTAAAAGATGATTTAGACTTGGCACTAATAATACTCGAAGGAAAAGAAGAGGACCTGATATTTACTTACAATCAATTCCTAGGTAAAAGCGAACGACTAAGCTGCATGATAAGAAACAAACTAGTAGAAGAAAATCCTGACACATTATTCATAACTCAATTAAAAAAGATTGACGAAAACTCCATATGGAAAGAAGTTATTGAAAAAGCCGATGTTGGAATGATACTTGAACTAGGATCACTAGATAAAAGCGATACATTACCAATAGTTGAAGGGGTGATCGGATACTATGGATGATGACGGTGAAGAAGATGCCAAATGGATGATTCCATTAATTCACAAAGCAATATTTACAGGCGTAGTAATACTAATAATAGTATTCTTCGCGTTCTTCTTCTTTTTCAACGAATTAAAAACCGATAATGCCGAACAACACGCATTTTTCAATCGATTAATATATTCAACAAACGCATTGGCCTACTACGACGCAGAAATTGACCGATCATATCTTGGAAGAATTGATCTGGATAAACTTACAACTGAAAATTTAGAGAAAACAATAAATTATCCTGAAAATCGTTATTTCGGAGCCAACATAACTCTGAGAGGAAAAGAATCAGTGTTTTACCATAAAAATATCTATGAAAACCTAGTGCCTTTAGCCAGAGCAGGACTAAGAGGTGCCGGAAGTTCAAACATAATGATAAGACAATTCATAGTTTCATATACTGAAAATGACTTATTAACAAAATCACCCCTAAGAATTGAAATAGTTAGAGCAAGATCATGAAAATAATACAAAAAACAAAACTTTTTGAACAATTTTTTCCAAAAGGAGGAAAAAAATGAACAAAAGAGGACATGAAGTAATCGCAAATCTATTTGGATACATATATTTATTTTTGCTAGTGATTATGTTCTACATTATTGCTTCACATATGCGCGAACAAGTCGAAAGAAATGTTGGATTAGAAGTCGTAACCGATGACACAAAATCCTTTTTCCTAATGTTTCTCAGAGAACCCATAAACAATGAAGGCATACAAATGCCCATTTCAGAATTAATAATGGAAGCAGAGTATGACTTGGCTAAAAGAGCTCATATAAGAGAATTAATAACCGAACGATTTGATGATGAAGAAGAAAGCGAATGGGCAGCATATATTTATTATCCAGGAGAATCAAGAATAATATATGGACATGCTTGGAATCGTCCTATACAAAAAACTGCCAAATGGGCTGCAATCATCCTAGGCACTTTTGCCAATAAAGGCCGCATACCTCTCAGCATAGATGAAACCATATCCGTTTCAACAACTCTTCCAGGATATGGTGATGAAAGCATAAGAATAACTTTTGAAAAATGGACTATATTAGTAATATGAAAAAAATAAACAAAAAAGGATATGTGTACGTTTTGTTAATGTTAATAATGATAACTCTCGCCTTATTCATGATGCTGATAGGGTTCCAGCATAAATATTCTGATTTAGAAATTGATGGCATAGAAGTGAGAATAGGGATGTACTCGTCAGCCATTATAAAAGCCTATCAAGAACAAGAAGGAGCAATGATTTATCTGGATAACGCGGCGAAAGTTTCTTTGATGGAAGCCATAAGAGAAACCGGTGGCAAAGGCGCTTTACCAATTCCTGAATGTGGTAACTCAGGTTATAATCTATGGAACACAAAAACAGAAAATTGTATTCCTGATTATAAAGAAAATTTCAAAACTATTTTCACAGAGAACCTTGCGGATGAACTAATGGGATTCTATCAATTCTCACTATCCTCTGAACATACTCTTACACTAAAACAAGACAAAAATAACCTGAAATTGGTTGGAATAACACCTGAAAAAGTAAAAATTGCAATAACCATATCCGGAGACGTTGTCAAAAGACAAACAGAAGTGATATCTGCAGAGATTCCTGCAGAAACAACCGATAGAATAAATCAATATGACGCCTTAATAGAAACCACTGCGCAAAAATATGATTTAGAAGTTGCTTTTATGAAAGCAATAATAACCCAGGAATCACAGGGAAAACCATTGGCAATGTCAGGAGCCGGTGCACTGGGATTATTCCAATTCACGTATCCAACAGCCACAGAATACTTTCCCAAAAAAGATTTAACGGATTTTAAAACCTGTGCAAGAAATAAACCCTGTCCTCCAAATGAAGTGGCACAGGATCCTAGAACAAAACCAGAATTAGCTATACCTGCGGGTGGAAAATATCTTAAGCACATAAGCAATATGGACTCCATAAAAGATACATCGGATTTAAAACCACATGTGGCTGCAGCCTATAATGGTGGTCCTGCATTAATAATTAGAGCCATAAAGAACACAGGTAAAAGCGATCCATCATGGGAAGAAACATCTGCTCAAATAACACCTGCTCTTCTAAGAACATTTAGTGATTATCGTGGTCTATCGGATGAAACATTAAAAGGAAAAGTCAAACAAATAAATGACTACGTTAATTTCGTAAGTGCATACTACGAAGGCTGGGGCGGAATGGATTTATTTTCACCATCAATCATAGGATATTTTGAATTCGGACAAAACTTCAGAACACAAACAGATTATAATTTAACATTCTACGAAGAAGTAATTAAATTCGCAGAAGAAGCAATAGCTGATTGTAAAGATGATGTGAGCAATTGTTTAGAAACAAAGAGAATTGCTTTTAACGACAATCACAAAGAAGAAATGCTTTATTTAACAGACTGCGAAGAAGAAACAGAAAAAGTTTTCTACGACTTCATCGAAAACCTGAACGATTGTGCTAATGCATGGGGTGATGAATGTAAATGTCCAATAACCGAAAGTTATAATGCAAAAGAAATAGAATCATTTGAAGGAACCTACGAGTTAAAATTTGGTGAAAAACAAGAAGTTAAACCAATAACTAATTTTCCTGAAATAACATTCACTATTAACCTCACAAAACCAAAAGTTTTAAGTGCAGATTTCACAATAAAAGATAATACTTTCTGGGAACCAATTAGTTATGAATTCAAATACAAAGATGAGTTAAAGAATGAAGAAATTACTTTCCATGACTCTTTACAAAGCAAGAATTTCAAAAGAGGAGATTTTGACAAATTATTCATGGTTATAAAAGATGACAAGTACTCGTTACAAATGGAATATAACAATAAATTATACGATGCAACAAAACAAGAAAGCGAAATAGAAACCATTTGTCCAGTTGCTAAACAAATATTCAGACTCTGTGCAAAAACAAAAACCAGAATACCAATTGTTAAAGATGATAGCCCACAGGACAAACTTGTGTTTGAAGAATCAAAGATTAAATTTGCAATAACACTAATTGATGAAGTAACACCGCCCGAAATAAATAATCTCAATATGAATTGGAAGCTTGATGGAACTGTAAAATTATCCTGGCAACACAAAACTATACAAGATATGGCAGCCTATGAAGTAAAATTAGAAAAACCAGACGGAACAATGGTTCTTGTTGGAGAATTCTACACAACCGAAGAACAAGAAGGATCCATAAATATTCACAACAAATTATTTTATGAAGACAACGGAGGAGAAAAAAACTATGGTCTGTTAATCAATCCAAGTGAACACGGGATTTTAGCAAATGAAAAATACACATTCCATGTCACTCCACTGGATAATTTTCAAAACAAAGGAAAAACCATTTCAGCAATTCTCTTACCTAAATAAAACTATAATTTTCACAACAATAAAGTTTTTAAAGAAAAGAAAACCCTTAAGTTTTGGGGAGATTTATGATACAACAAAAATCTAAGATTTTTGGTCCCATAAATTTTGGTGAAATTTATGATAACAATACCATTAGCAGACATTAAACAAAAAATTAAGGAACAAAGCAAACTTTCTGACGTCGAAATCAACAACAAGATAAAAGCTAAACTTGAAGATCTATCGGGTTTAATATCTGAAGAAGGCGCCGCACACATCATCGCAAATGATTTGGGAATAAAACTAGTGCAAGAAGGTGAGAAACTAAAAATTAAGAATGTTCTATCAGGAATGAAGAACATTGAGATCTCAGGTAAAGTAACTAGAAAATATGATTTAAAAGAATTCAAAACAGAAAAAAGATCCGGAAAACTAGCTAGTTTTGCAATAGCTGACGAAACAGGTTTTATAAGAGTGGTTATGTGGAATGAGAAAACAGATGAATTCGATAAATTCAATGAAGGAGATATTCTAACACTGCAAGGAGGATATGTAAGAGATAATAATGATAGGAAAGAGATTCATCTGGGTGATCATGCTAAAATCAAAATCAACCCTGCAGGCATATCAATAGCAGTAAGTGAAGGAGGAAAACCTCAATCCACAAGGAAAAAACTATCTGAACTGGCGGAAGGAGATGAAAACGTTGAAGTTCTGGCAACAATTGTACAAGTATTTGACATAAGATTTTTTGAAGTAGACGGAGACAATGGGAAAAGAGCAATTCAAAAAGAAGGTAAATACTATGCCGGTGAAAAAGAAGTCACAAACCTCACATATGCATACGTTATGAATCTCTTCATAGATGACGGCACAAACAATGTTCGATGCGTTCTTTGGAGAAATCAAATACAAAAACTACTAAAACTAAGCCATGAAGAAATTGTTAAATTCAGAGATGACCCAGTACCGTTCGAACCAATGAAAAAAGATCTTCTGGGAACAATAGTTAAAATCGTTGGAAGGGTTAATAAAAACGTGTCATTTGACAGATTAGAATTAGTGGCAAACCTGATATTCGTAGATGTTGATCCTGAAGAAGAAATAAAGAAACTTAAAGCAGAGAATGCTACTAAAGACTCGGTTAAAGAAAACAAACCGACGTCTGAAAAAACAGAAAAGATAATTAATTCAGAAACCAAAAAACAACCTCCGGTTCAACAGGAACAGAGCTCTGAAGCAGTCGAAGAAGCAGTAAAGAATGCTGAAGAAGATTTCGGATTCAAAGAAGAAACATTGTCAATAGACGACCTGGAAGACATGGATAATTAAAAATAATTTTTCTAATGAGATTATTACAACATAAATATTGCTAAATAGATATCTGAAAATAGGAACACCCAGAACAATAAAAAATCGAAAAGTTTTCCTGAAACAAAAGACCCCCTTATTCTATCACCCAACGCAAAAAAAGAAACCCCTTTCTTTGTAAAAGAATCTAAAATTAAATGCGAAAAAAAACTCGTACCAAAAACAAACGCAGGAAACAAACCAAAAACCAGAAAAACCAGTAAAGAAAACAAAAACAACACATAAACTGAATGAATAACTCCTCTATGAGAAAAAATATAGGGTATAAACCCCGACTGTTTACCAAAAGTAGAACCTGCACTATCAACATCAGGCAACAAAGAACCAACAACACCTAAAACCAGAAATAACAAGACATCATTCGAACCAGTAAACAACAAAAACAACAAAGACACAAACAAACCAACAACAACATGAGTTCTCCCAATCATAAATAATAAAACCCTAAAAACATTTAAATAACTTCGCAAACAAACAAATAAAGTGAAAATAAAACTAATAATAAATCCTGCAGCAGGAATTCAAAAGAAAAATCTGGTTAAAATAAAAAATACAATTCTATCCCTAAAACAAATAACACCAGAGATGAAAATAAAAAATTTCTTTGAAAAAAAAGGATTAAAAATAGATGTGGAAGAAACAAAAAAACAATCAGACGCCACCAACATTGCAAAAAAATCAAAAAACTATGACATTATAATCGCAGCAGGAGGAGATGGAACCATAAATGAAGTCATAAACGGCATGCAAAACCATAAAACTAAATTAGGAATAATACCTTTAGGATCTGAAAACGTGATGGCAAAGGAACTTAACATCCCACTAAGAATTACAAACGCCTGTAAAACAATCATAAAAGGAAACACAAGAAAAATAGACATTGGAACAATAAACAACAAAAAATTCATATTCGTAGCAGGAGTTGGATTTGATGCAGAAGCCATAACAAACGTCCAACCAATACTAAAAAAACTTCTTGGAGGACACGCATATACTCTGGCAGGACTAAAAACACTATTCAGCCATAAACCAGAAGAACTAACAATTATAATTGATGGGAAAAAAGAAAAAGCATACTTTGCAATAGTAACCAATATCAAAACCTACGGTGCAGGAATAGTTATCGCAAGCAACGCAGAAATGGACGATGGATATCTGGATTTATGCCTCTTCAAAAACAAAGACCTGTGGAGCGTTATGAAATACGTAGTGGGCGCAGCAAGTGGCAAAATGTCAAAACTAAAAGGTATAGAACAACATAAAATAAAAAAAGCAGAGATAACAAGTAAGAAAAAAGTATCCTATCATACCGACGCTGAAATAGGTGGTACAACACCCATAAAAATAGCCATTCTAAAAGAAAAACTAAGCGTAATAGTGCCATAAAACATCGTACACTGGACACTGGACATTTGTGCGTGAGGTATATAAAGAACCCATGTCTAATACTATTAGTCGCTTCCAAATAAAGTGACCCCAATCTCCGCCCTCTGGAACCTCGCAGTTCATAATGAAGGAGGGTCTTGAAACAAAAAGCGAAAGCAAAGGAGGTGATGGTAATGGAAACCATCCAAAAAATAAAAGTAGTATCTGGAAAAAATAGTCCAGAACAAAAATTTAGAGCAGGCCCAATCGTAGCAACGATATGGTCCAACACCAACAAAAGTAAGACCGGCGAAGAAATCGCCTATAAAACTGTTTCTTTTGAAAGAGCCTACAAAGACAAGAATGACGAATGGCAATCAACAAGTTCATTAAGAACTAATGATTTGCCTAAAGCAATACTTGTCCTGACAAAAGCCTATGAATCAATGGTATTGTCAGAAACGGCTAACGCTCAGGGGGTTTAAAACCCTCTATTTATTTTTATTTTCGAAAAAAGAAAAAATATTCCGAAAAATATAGGAAAACCTTTATTAATCAGAAAAAAATCAAAATATAATAGGTGATATAAATGTTAGAAGAAACAAAAACAAAAGAAAAAATCATAATCGTAAAAAAAGAACTCAAAATTCAACCAACAAAAGAACTAGGAATAGAAGACCTACCAGGAGTTGGTGCTGCAACGGCTGAAAAACTAAAAATGGTCGGATTCAAAGACCTGATGAGCATCGCAGTAGCCACACCAGGAGAACTAATTGAAGCGACAGGAATGAGCCAATTAGTAGCAAAAAAAATAATACAAGCGTCCAGAAGCAACCTAAAGATGGGATTTCAAAGTGGAATGGACATCCTAGAAAAAAGAAAAACCATAGACCGAATTTCAACCGGAAGCAAAAACTTTGATGAACTACTTGCAGGAGGAATGGAAACAGGCGCAATAACCGAATGTTTCGGAGCCTATGGAAGCTCAAAAACACAAATTGCACACCAACTGGCAGTAAACTGTCAAGCCGAAGACCCAGATGCAGTAGCAGTATACATAGACACTGAAAACACCTTCAGACCAGAAAGAATCAAACAAATGGCCGAAGCAAAAGGTTTGAATTCTGAAACAATTCTAAAAAACATAAAGGTTGCAAGAGCATTCAATTCAGACCATCAAATGCTAATGGCAGAAAAAGTCGAAGACCTAATAAAACAAGGACACAAAGTAAAAGTAGTTATAGTTGACTCATTAACAGCCCATTTCAGAGCCGAATTCGTCGGAAGAGGAACCCTGGCCGAAAGACAACAAAAACTAAACAAACACATGCACGTGCTGGCAAGAATTGCAGACCTACATAATCTGTGCGTCTACGTAACAAATCAAGTCATGTCCAAACCAGATCAATTCTTTGGAGATCCAACAGAAGCCATCGGTGGACACGTTGTTGCACACAACAGCACATTCAGAATCTACCTAAGACGCGGAAAAAAAGGCACTAGAGTTGCAAAACTCATAGACGCACCCAATCTTCCGGATGCAGAAGCAATTTTCGGCATTGAAGAAAGCGGAGTGGTAGACGTTTAATTTTTTTCTTAATTTTTTCTTTCTAATTTACATTTTCTCGTCGAAAAACAACAAACTTTATAAAGAAAACCTCTTAAATAATACTAAAAATAGGTAGGTGGAAAAATAGATGAACGGAAATTTTAAAGGAGATGTTGCACCTGTTAGAGAAGGTGAAGAACATGATGTAAGAGTAGAAGGCGTCGGCGAAAAAGGCGACGGAATTGCCAGAGTAAAAGGATTTGTTTTATTCATACCTGGCGTAAAAACCGGAGACGAAGTAAGAATAAAAATTACTCGTGTCCTTGCAAAAGTAGGATTTGCAGAAGTGACAGGCAAAGTCGAAAAAATCACAGAACCAATAAAAGAAGCACCAAAACCAGAAGAACCTTCTGAAGAAGAAAAAGCTCTTTTTGACGAGACAAAAGATTCCGACGACTTTGGAGAAGAAAAAACAGAAACCAAGGCTTCTGAAGCTGAACAAACAAAGACAGTCAAGCAAACAAAGAAAGCTAAACTTGCAAAAAAGAGTAAAAAATAATTCTTTTATTATATTTTTAACCAATTGGACCGTTTGTAACAACTAATGCTTGAGAAAAATCTAAAGACAAAAGCTTTATAAAAGGACTCTGGTTCTCAAATAATATTACCGACGCTTACATAAATTGTTTGTAGGCACCGCTGTCTGAGGTAAAAAAAACGGCAGAGTTCTAATAGAACTTGTGCTTGGAGAAAAACAAAATGGTTGAACAAGAATTATTAATCCCAAATGATGAATATTTGAAAGTAGGAATACACATAGGAACAAAGTTCAAAACAAAACACATGGAGAACTTCATCTACAAAACAAGACCTGACGGTCTATCGGTTTTGAACATACAACAAATAGATGAAAGAATTAGAGAACTAATAAACTTTCTATCAAACTACGAACCAAAAGATATAATGATTGTTTGTAGACGTGAAAACGGATGGAAACAAATAAAACTATTGGAAGAAATAACTGGCATAAGAGCAATTGCAGGAAGATACCCGCCGGGAATATTAACTAACCCACAACTTAAAAACCACACAGAAGCAAAATTGATAATGGTCATTGATCCATGGCCTGATAAGAACGCAGTAAATGATGCCTTGAAAATAGGAATTCCGGTAATAGGACTATGTGATACAAACAATCAAGTAAACAACCTGGATTTTGTAGTTCCATGCAACAACAAAGGAAAAAAGAGTCTGGGATTACTATTCTACCTGGTTGCAAAAAATTATGCTTTAAACAAAGGCATAATTAAAAACGAAAAAGAAATGAAGTACACATTAGAAGAATTTACAGAAGATTAAGCAAAGTTTAAACTTCTGAATGCTAAAAAAACAATAATTTTGAGCATTACAGAAGATTAAGTTCTTCTTTTTTTATTTCTTCAACACCTTCATTAACTATTTTGAAGAATATTTGTTTACCGTCAGGTAAACTTCTATGCTTACGAAGAATAAAAGTTCTAACAACATCAGTTTTCTGAAGCTCAATCAAACATTTACTAGAATATTTTAAAATGTCACCACCAACCATCTTAATCTGATCCTTATTATCAAAATCTGCATAAACTTGGTTTGTGATAAGAACAGGTATGTTCTTTTTTCTCGCGATTTCTGTCAAGTAGGATAATTGTAAACCTAATTCTTTATTAACATTATACACGTTCTTACTCTTACCTATTTCTAATCGGTACAACATGGCCACGCTATCAAGAATAATTAATCCTATATTCTGATTAATAACTTCTTTTAATTTCGAAAAAAATTCTTTTTGTTCATCAAAATTAGTTGGTTTGAAAAAAACCATTCTAGACATTAGCTCTTTGTAATTAGGAGTTATTTGTTTTAATCTTTCTGAGGAAAAAGAACCTTCTGTGTCTATATATATTATTTTCTTATCAGACTTAAAATTAGCCAAAGCCATTAGACAAAGATTAGTCTTACCACTACCTGCAGGACCATAAATGGTTGTTAAAATATCTTTTTCATAACCCCCATTCAGCAAATCGTCAAACAGTTGAGAACCAGTACTTATTCTATTGGTCATAAACATAGCAAAAATATTGTTGTTTAATAAGATTGTGGTTAAAATGAATTATCATACATCGTCTTCAAACCCAAAACCAAAGAATCTTCATCACATATTCTGCTATGAATTTTAGGATTTATGATCCATCGTTTATTTGAAACAACATCTGCAAACACGAAATCTAAATATTCAACATCCTTAAAACTGTTCCAATTATCAATTAAAAATTTCAAATTTTCATTCTTGGCCTTACAAACCACACTTTTGAAATCAGATTCTTTGATAAAAGGAAAAACCGAATCATCCAACGCATCCAACACGAGATATTTGTGAATTTTATCTGAAAACTTAAAAACCAGCGGATTTTCTTTATCCTCATAACCCTGTAAACTATTTTTCAAAATGTCTTTGTTTTTGACGAAAAAAATCGTCCATTGTTTTAAAGTCATTTCTTCCATAAAAATTCTCACCTGTGATATTTATAGGAACCTAAAAATTTCATTTTTGTTGCTTCCATTTTTCTTCAAAAACCAAGTATGTATAAGGAATTAACAACCCTGCCAAGTACACAAAGCCCACCACGAACGGATTATGGTGTGTTGATAGCAGATGTGCCAAAGGATTGTTATTGGCGATGTTAACAACAATTAAAAAGTTAATTATTGCAGTTATTGGAACAATAAGAAAAATTAGTAAATGATGATGTTTCTCTAAATCCTCTATGTCTTTAATAACTACACTCATTAAAACGCCAAAAGACGCAGCCAATAATAGTATGATAAAATAAAGAGAAACATTTTGAAAAGTAACCAATATTGGAATTAAAAATGTTGAAAAAGCAAAGGTTCCAAAAATCATTAGGACAAGTGCAATCCAATAAATAGATTTGTCAAGTAAATGACTTTTTTGGCGTTTTTTCTTTTCAGCCTTTTCAAAGATGTTCATAGCGTGCTCTATTTCTTTCTCAGACCATCCTTTCTCAGCAAGCCTGTCTCTTGTTATTTTCATAAATCAACTCTGAATTCAATATTCTCTTAATTTAGAAACTTCTATATAAACTTTTTTAAGAATCGGTGAAAACTATCTTTGCAGCGGAAACAACAAAATCGTCTCCTTTCATCCTCATTAACCTAACACCCTGGGTGTTTCTGCCAATGGTTGAAATATCTGCCGAAGGCGTTCTTATTACAATGCCATTTCGACTTATAAACATTAATTCATCGTCATCGGACACGTTTTTTATTGCAACAACGCAACCATTTCTCTCGGTGGTTTTAATGTTTATAACTCCCTTACCACCTCTTTTAATGAATCTATAATCTGAAATGGGTGTTTTCTTTCCGAAACCATTCTCGGTGATTGTCAAAACTTTCTTATCGTCTTCCGCAATAACCAATCCTATTAACTCATCCTTATCTCTGAGAGAAACACCTTTGACGCCTCTACTGACACGACCCATCGGTCTAATGTCCTTCTCAGCACATTTAACAGCAAAACCTTTTTTTGTAGCCATTAAAATATTCTTACTGCCATCAGTGAGGACCACTCCAACCACCTGATCTCCTTCATCAAGCTTTAGAGCAATTATGCCTCCTTTTCGTGGTCTAGAATAAGCCAGCAACGATGTTTTCTTTACAATGCCTTTTTTTGTCACAGTTAATAAAAAATGTTTATCATCAAATTCTTTAACAGGAATAACTGCTTTCACTTGTTCACCAGGTTCAACATTTACAAGGTTGATAATGGGTCTTCCTTTGGCTTGTCTTACGGCTTCTGGAATTTGATAAACCTTTAACCAATGAACCTTTCCTTTGTCAGTTAAAACCAATAAGTATGAATGAGTGTTTGCAATAAAGACGTCTTCTACAAAATCTTCTTCTTTGGTTTCAGTGGCTATAACCCCTGTACCACCTCTTCTTTGAACTTTGTAAGTATCTATTGGTAATCTTTTGATGTATCCTGCATGAGTCATTGTAATGACCACATCTTCTTCTTCAATTAAATCTTCAATATCAAACAATTCTTCATCTTCAGATATTTGTGTTCTTCTATCATCACCATATTTTTCAACTAAATACTTCAACTCGTTCTTTATAATTTCAAGAATTTTAAATTGACTTTTGAGAATTTCTTTTAATTCCCTAATTAATTCTAACAATTCTTTATACTCTTGTTCAATCTTGCCCCGTTCCAGTTTAGCAAGCTTCTGAAGCTTCATATCAAGAATTGCCAAAGCTTGAATTTGTGAAAGTTTAAAACTAGTCATCAAACCTTTTTTAGCTTTCTCGACGGATTCAGATGCTCTTATAAGTTTTATAACTGCATCAATTTTTTGCAAAGCAATAAGCAATCCTTCTAAAACGTGTGCTCTGCTTTCGGACTTCTTTAAATCAAATTTAGTTCTTCTTTTTACAACGTCAACTCTATGATCTAAATAATGTTGCAACAATTCTTTAAGAGATAACACTTTTGGTTCATTGTTAACCAATGCAACCATTATAACTCCAAAAGTTGTTTGTAATCTTGTGTGTTTGTACAATTGATTTAAGACTATTTCAGGAGTTGCATTTCTCTTTAACTCGATGACAATCCTAATTCCATTTCTATCGCTCTCGTCTCTTAAATCAGAAATTCCCTCTATTCTTTTGTCTTGAACACCGTTGGCTATTTCTTTAACAAGCATGGATTTGTTCACCATATAGGGTATTTCTTTAACAATTAATAGTTCTCTTTCTTTTTTGGTTTCTTGAACTATAATTCCTTTTAAAAGAACTTTTCCTCTTCCTGTTTCATAGGCAGAAATTATACCGCTTCTACCTGCTATGATTCCTCCCGTTGGAAAATCAGGTCCTTGAATATGGGTGTTTAGTTCACTATTGGTTATATCTGGATTATTAATTAACTCTATCACTCCTTGAGACACTTCAGAAAGATTATGCGGTGGAATATTTGTTGCCATCCCAACGGCGATGCCAGAACTTCCATTTATTAATAAATTAGGTACCTTGGATGGTAAAACAGTTGGTTCTTTTAATGAACCATCAAAGTTTTCTAAAAAATCCACTGTATCTTTGTCAATATCTTGAATTAATTCATCGCTAAGCTTAGCCATTCTCGCTTCAGTATAACGCATGGCTGCAGGGTTATCACCATCTATGCTTCCAAAGTTACCTTGACCATCTATCAACAGATATCTTAAAGAAAATGTTTGAGCCATTCTAACAAGAGAATCATATACTGCAGTATCACCATGGGGATGATATTTACCTAGAACTTCCCCGACTATACGTGCACATTTCTTATAGGGATGATTATAACGCATACCCATGTCGTTCATAGCATAAAGAATCCTTCTATGAACAGGTTTCAGGCCATCTCTGACATCTGGAAGGGCTCTTCCGACAATGACTGACATTGCATAACTAAGGTACGCAGTCTTCATTTCATCCTCAATAACTTGAGTGATGATTTTTCCCTCTATTCTAGGTTCTTCTTTTTCAGTCATTTTAAGAGAATTTCTCCTCGACAAAAGATAATATTTTGCCCTTTATAAGAGTTGCGATTTTTAGGACTTTTTTAAACCTTTTTCACTATTCTACTTTTTTCAATGTTTGTATGAATTTTAAAGCTACGACCACAAAAAACACAAACTTTTATCGCTTTAGTAATTGCTTTTCTAGGAGAACATTTCATTTCATTACTACATTTAGGGCATTTAACCGTTAGCATTTTATTTCCTTTTATCTAATTCATCCTCAGAATCTTCAAAATCTTCAGAATTCTCAGAATCTTCTTTTAAATTTTCTTTAACATCTTCTTCAAGCTCTTCGTCGAGTTTTCCCAACTCTTCTGCAGAGTTTTCAGATTCCTTGACATCATCATCTGAACTTTCTTTTTTTTCTTCAATAGATTCATCTTCAGTTACGTTGGTTTCTTCAGAAGAGTCTTCATTGGTTTCTTCGGATAAACCTTGTTCTTCAGGCTTTCTCTTAAAAAGTTCATCATTTTCAAGTTCATCGTTTCTAGATGAAACCTGTTCAATTTGTCGGCCAACTTTATCTAAAAATTCTTCGTCGATGGGAGGAATTTCTACTTTTGGTTCTTCGGGTGCCTCTGATTTGACTACATTTTTATCTTCTTCAATGGGCACAACCTCTAATTCGCCTAGATGCTCGGGTTCTTTTTTGACAGGAATTTTTACTTCTTTAAATGCTTCTTTTATACCTTTATCTCCGGGCACATCAAAATATTCAAAGAATTTCTCTGCAATTTTCAAACGATAGGATCTGCCTTCTCTTTCTTTGTTTATGAAACCAGCATCCACTAACTCTTTTATGTGTTCATAGGCATTGCTTGTTCTTAGTTTAACAACTTCCGATTGTAAAACAGGTGATTTCCAGGCTATCACTGCCAATGTTTCAAGAACTGCAATATTCATTTCTGTATCTGCTATTATCTTTGTGACTAGAGAAACATGTTTCTCTTTTATACTTAGTTTCCAAAACTCTCCTTCCTGCATAACCATTAAACTAGTTTCTGCAGCCTCGTAGTGTTCTTTTAATCCTTTAAGAGCATTTCTGACTTCTTTCTTATCAACGTTTATTAGATTGGCAATATCTTCAACAGACATTGCTCTTCCACTTGAAAACAGAAGAGCTTCAATTTGATTGCTAATTTCGCTCATTTTCTAGTGTATCCTTTTCCTTTCTTCTTTATGGTGCCTTCTTTTATCATAGCATCAAAAACCGCTTCTAAATCCTTCTTAGCCACACCTATTTTTTTAGAAATTTCGTTAACATTGGTTATTTTGGCGTCGACGCATATTAAAATTGCATTTCTTACAATTGCATTAATATTTTTTAGCATTGCTTTACTTTGTTGTCCAACCTGTTGTGATACAAGTGCAATTTCGTGCATTTTAGCCAGTAAATCATTCAACCAATTGGTTAGTTCTCTTCCTTTAAATGTTAGTGAATCAGGTTCTAAAATTTCGATTGATGCGGGCATGAAATTCATGCACATCCAAGTGAATTTTTCAAGATTTTTTATAAGCAATTCAATCTCAGCAAAAGTACTCCAAAACTGTTCCTGTTGTTCAGGCGATTCAATGTCCTCTTTAATTATGTGAATATTAGGATCTAGTTTAAGTTTCTCGATGTGTTTTTTTAAAGCCGTTTCAACATATTCCTTAGGATTACCCACAACTTCAAAAACAACTATTGCCCTAATATAACCTTCCTCGCTCATTTTCCGTTTTATTTCCGTTGACTTCATGGTCAAGATTATTTAATTAGCGTATATAAATTTATCGCAAAAAAACAATGTTGAAATGTGGCTTTTATTCAAAAAACCTTCTTCCAGATTAGTATTATTAGTAGTAAAAGAAAAGTCGCAATTATTATATAAGTGATTTTGTGTTTATTAATTTCAGAATCAGATTCATAAATGACTTCTCCAGTAATTTTGCTCTCATCCATGGGTTCAATAACATTCACAGATAAGTTTATGGTTATTTCGTTGTTGGCTGAAGTTGGCTGAATTAATGATAAACAAAACAGCAGCACCATTATCAAAAAAAGTTTCAAAATCATTATATTAATAATGCATTCGTTCTTAATATAACTTAACTGAAAAAAATCGCAAATATACCGGTTATTTCGGAATAATTTCGACTAAAAAGGTTGTTTATCGTGTTAAAAAAAAACAAAAGCTTTAAATAGTTTAAAAAAAAATCTCTATTATCAAAAAAAGAGAAGGTGAGGTAGATATTGTTCGATATTCTTAAGAAGAAAAAGGCAGAGGAAGTAGTAATCACATCCACTAATCAAAATCCTGAGCAATTAAGAGAAGAACTTCTGAGAAAACAAGATATTCCCTCATTAGAAGACATTCCCCTTCCGCCCGCTCAAGAAGACATCCCAGTACCTCCTCCTTTAGAAAAACCATTAACTAAAACAATGGAACCTGAAGAAATGCCTTCCATCAAATCTGAAAACAATGTTGTAGTATCTAATAAAAAAACAATTGCAAATACCGACTCTTCTAATCCTGAGATTCCGACTGGTTTTGAACAACCAACGAATGAATTTGAAGAATCCGATTTTACACTTCCAGATTTTTCCGAAGAAGAGCTTGAAGTAGAAGAAGAAATGGGTTCCCCAGAAGAAATTGTACAACCCAAGGAACCAAAAATAGAACCCGTAATTCAAACACCAACCATTGACAAAAGTGTTTCAAAGTATTTCAAAACAGGAGATTGCGCAATTATTTTTGAAAACTTAGATAAAAGTAAACAAATTCTAATGAACTCAATAAACGAATTTCAAAAACTTCAAACTAGAAACAAACGATTAATTCAAGATTATAAAGAATATCATAATAATTTAGATTTAGCACAAGAAAAACTAATGCAGATAGATGTCTCATTATTTGAGGGGTGAACAACGTGGATAATCAAATTTTCGTAAAAATAGATGAATACAATGAAGTACTAAATACTGTAAGAATAGTTAAAGAAAGAATTACTAAAGCACAAAAAACAATAGAAAACATTAATGAATTAAAAATTGAAGAAGACAAAGAAATAGACAACTGGAATAAAAACCTTGATTTGGTTACAAAAAGTGTAGCTGAGATTGAAGAAACCTTAAAAAAGAACCAATAAAATGGCCGATGAATTTTTCAGAAGGATAGAGAATCCGAATGATACTAGAAGAAATATTCTGGAATCATCTAGAAACATAATTCAAAATCTAAAAGGTCATAGAAAAATTCTAGAAATTAGAGAAAAAAAGAATGATGCGATAAGAATACTAAAAATTGAACTAAAAGAAATAAATGTGCTCACAGATAAAATAAGAGATTCTTTTCCGGCGGAACTATTAAAACAATTCGAAGAAGAAAAAAAGAAGAAAGTAAACAAAAAGAAAACCAAAGGAAAAAAAACACCCGATAATAAGAAAACAACCGCTAAATTACCTGAAGTTTCTGAAGTAAATCGATTAGAAAAGCAACTTTCTGATATTGAAAAGAAACTTCAAAACTTGAGTTAATTTTATAAAAGCATTCTATTTCACCATTTCCACTACTTGTGGGGATGCCGGAGCGGTCAAACGGGCTGGACTCAAGTATCACTTGAGTGATGAGGCGAAAGCCGATGATTGAGTCATCCAGTAGCTTAGTGCTTACGAGGGTTCGAACCCCTTTCCCCACATTTAATTTAAAAGATGAAAAAGAACGCGGTTAAAAAAGAAAAAATAGCAATTCTTGACGCAGGTTCGCAGTTTGGAAAAATAATTGATAGACGAGTTAGAGAATTAAACATAGAATCTGATATTCTACCAATAAACACTTCTGTTGAAATCCTAAAAAAATATGGTGGAATAATTATTTCTGGAGGTCCTGAAAGTGTTTATGAAAAAACCGCTCCAAAATGCGATAAAAATATCTTTTCTTTAGGAATTCCAATTCTAGGTATATGCTACGGAATGCAATTAATAAATTATATTTTTGGCGGAACAGTTCATAAAAAAGATTTGAGAGAAGATGGCGCTTGTAAAATAAAGATTTTCAAAGGCTCAAATATATTTTTTGGCTTATCAAAAAAAGAAACGGTTTTGATGAGTCATGGTGATAGTATAAACAAAGTTGCTAACGGATTTAAGATCATAGCAAATTCTGATAATATTGTGGCCGCTATTGAAAACCCTGAGAAAAAATTATATGGATTACAATTCCATCCTGAAGTTGATATAACTCTAAATGGAAAAATTATGTTAAAAAATTTTTTATACAAAATATCTGGGTTGAAAGCGAATTATTCTATGGAAAACAGAGAAGAAAAAGCGATAAGAGAAATAAGAACTAAAGTTAAAAATAACAATGTATTAGTTTTAGTGAGCGGAGGGGTTGACTCAACAGTTTGTGTTGCTTTGTTGAAAAAAGCATTAGGATCTAAAAAAGTATTTGCAGTGCATGTAGATAATGGTTTTATGAGACTAAATGAAAGTAAAAACGTAAAAAAGTTTTTAACAAAACAAGGAATTAAATTAGATGTTATAGACGCAAAAGAAGAATTTTATTCTGCTACCACAACAATAAATAAAAAAGAAACAAAACAATTAAGAAAAACCATTATACCTGAAGAAAAAAGAAAAATAATAGGAGATACTTTCATAAAAGTTGCTGAAAGACATATAAAACAATTAGGGTTAAATTCTAATAATACTTTCTTAGTTCAAGGAACCTTGAGACCTGATTTGATTGAGAGTGCATCAGAAATTGCAAGTAAAAATGCAGACGTAATAAAAACACATCATAATGATACTTCTTTAGTTCGTGAGTTAAGAAAAAAAGGAAGAATAATCGAACCATTAAAAGATTATCATAAAGATGAAGTAAGAAAACTAGGAGAAATGATTGGTTTACCTAAAGAACTTGTATGGCGACAACCGTTTCCTGGCCCTGGTCTTGCAGTTAGAATTATTTGTGCTGAAAAAGCACATGTTAATTCAGATTTTGAAAAAATCAACAATCAACTAATGAATTTTTCTACAAAAAATATATTTGCAACAATTCTGCCCATTCAAACAGTTGGTGTACAAGGAGATGGAAGAACTTATAGCTACTTGGTCGGACTTAGTGGAGAAGAAAATTGGAATAAATTATTTGAAATAGCAAACAAGATTCCAAAAAAAATTCATAAAGTTAATAGAATAGTTTATGTTTTTGGGAAAAAAATAATCAATTCTATAAAAGAAATAACTCCAACTCATCCAACAATTGATGTTATTAAAAAACTACAAATAGCCGATGATATTGTCAATCAAACACTCTTGGAATTTAATTTATTAAAAAAATTAAGTCAAGTGCCCGTCATTTTGTTTCCTGTAAATTTTGGAATAGAAAACAATCATTCAATAGCAATTAGAACATTTATAACTAATGACTTCATGACTGGTGTTCCTGCAATTCCCGGTAAAGACATTCCTAAAAAAGCTCTTAAGAAAATTGTAAAAAGAATTTTGAAAGAAGTTCCTGATATAAGTCGAGTTGTATATGACCTGACTTCAAAACCTCCAGGAACAACTGAATGGGAATAATTTAATTAAAAAACATATAACAACCAAATATTTTTATAATAAAGCATTTTATATTGCTCAAATGACTCTAGAATTAATCCCAATTGGTGGTTTCAGTGAGATTGGTAGAAACTGTGCTGCTTTGAAAGTAGATGATGAAGTTGTAATCCTAGATATGGGATTACATATGGAAAAATACATTGAACACAATGAATCTGAAGACATAGTTGACATGTCTGCTCAAACCTTAATGGATATAGGCGCGATTCCAGACATCAGAATTTTAGGCAACCTGGTCGATAAAGTTGTTGCTGTATGCATTGGTCACGCGCATTTAGATCATATGGGCGCCGCAGTTTTTCTAAGCAACAATTTCAACGCGCCTATTTATGGAACTCCTTTCACAATGGAAGTTATGAGAGCAATGGTTAGGGATGAAAAACTTAACCTCAAAAACCCTCTTGTTGATGAAAAAGAAAACTCTAAATTCAGAGTGTCAGATAATATTGAAATAGAATTCATAAATGTAACACATTCAACACCAGAAACTGTTTTAATGGCTGTACACACCAAGTATGGCGTTGTTTTGTATGCCAATGATTACAAGTTGGATGACCATCCGACTCTTGGAAAGAAAACAAACATTGCTCGCATAAAAGAACTTAATGTAAAAGCATTAGTGATTGATTGCTTGTACTCGACAAATCCCGTAAAAACTCCTTCTGAAATGATTGCAAAACAAATGTTAAAGGAAATTCTTCTGACAGAAAACCATAAAGGTAAAAACATATTCGTAACAACTTTTGCAAGTCACATAGCAAGAATAAAAACCATAAAAGAGCTGGGCGCAAAAATGGGCCGAAAAGTTGTGTTTATGGGCCGGTCATTGGCCAAATATGTTTCTGCGGCCGAGGAAGCCAACATAACTAAATTTAACGATGTGACAATTATAAAGTACAGCAACAAAGTAAAGAAGTTTCTTGCAGAACTAAAAAACACCGACAAACACCTGTTTGTTGTGACAGGACATCAAGGAGAACCAAGAGCAATTTTGTCTAGAATAATAGATGAAGATTATTTTAATTTCAAACCGCGAGACATAATCATATTTTCTTGTAAAATAATTCCTGTACAATCAAATTTTGACAATAGAGAAAAATTAGAAGCAGCAATAAAATCCAAACATATCAAAATATACAAAGACATACACGTTTCAGGACACGCATCAAGAGAAGATCAAAGAGGTTTTCTACATGTTGTTAATGCAGAACACATTATTCCTGTGCACGGGGATAGACCTCGGATGCAGGCAATGAAAAACTTAGCAATGGAAGAAGGCTGGGATGAGAAAAAAATTCACATGCTAAAAAATGGGGACAGAACAATCTTATCATAACCATTATAATTATCATATTATAACAATAATCTTTATAAATAAACATTGATTTGTTGAATACAAGGGGATTATGAAAGCATAATTTATGAAATAATCAAAAACTTAGAGTTTTTGGTGTTCCAGGAGGTAAAATTTATGAAACTAACTTTATCAGAACCACGATTTTTAAAAGACAGTATTAGTATTATTTCTGACCTAGTCACAGAAGCAACATTCAAAATCAAACCAGACGCCATTGAATTAGTAGCAATGGATCCTGCAAACGTGGCAATGGTTATATTCAAACTGCTAAGCAGTGCATTTTCAGAGTACACTGTAAAAGAAGAAGCTTTGCTTTCAATAAACATGAATGATTTCAAACAGGTTCTAAGAAGAGCAAAGGCCAACGACGCTGTAACACTCGAAATTGAAGATAACAAATTTAAAGTGACATTCAAAAGCAATACCACAAGAAAATTCTTCTTACCTATAATTGATGTGGATGAAAAACAGCAAAAAATTCCTGACTTAAAATTCAAAGCGACAATAACTACAACTGCTGAAATATTCAACGAAGCCATTGAAGACGCAGACATTATTAGTGAAAGCGTGACGATGGAAGTCCAAAACAAGGAACTGATTATAAACGCGGCAGGTGATTTAAGTAAAGCACAAATTCAAATACCTGCAGATAATGATACTAAAATTGTTTGTGATGAAGATAAAGTCAAATCTAAGTTTTCAACAGAGTATCTTAAGAAGATGATGCAAGGAAGTAAACTAAGCAATAAAGTTATTCTTCAACTAAGTAATGATTACCCACTAAAACTCGAGTACAAAGTGCTGAACAAAGTACAACTAGCATTTATCCTTGCACCAAGAGTGGATAACGATTAAGGTAATGGATATTCGTGAAATTAAAGGAAGAATTTTTGACAATATCTCTGTGCAGAATATTCTTATTAGTGTTTTTGATAAATCTGGATTAGAGGAATTTGTAAACTCTTTAATTGATATTAATCCAAAGGTACGTTT
>JBDRGV010000058.1:0-42822 GCA_043817405.1 archaeon
ATCGCTAAGAAGAAAAAGAAAGCCAAGAAATAATTTAATTTTTTTATTCTATTTTTTTAATGTTCTATTATTTGTAAATAACAAAAAGTTTTTAAGTAAAATAAATATTGTATTTATCATGCAAAAAGAGCCAAGTAAACAATTCTTCAAGTTATTCACTATTTTATTCATCCTAAACATTATTTTTTCAATATTTGTTTATCTAGTGGTTCCTGAACAAATCCCTTCAAGACTCACACAGCAAGGATTTGAAGGCTATCAAAGCAAGATTTATGTTTTAATACCTATTGTATTTCAGATTATGTTGCTTGGAATGGCATCGCTATTTTACAAAGCCATACCAATGTTTTTTAAGACTTATCCTAAAGTTTTTCAAAAGGTCTTTATTAAATACTCCCAATTCTTGTTAGGAAAAAATTCAGATGATGTGGAAACCGATGTCTTGATTTCAAAATACATTAGCGTCCTTGTTCTTGCCATATCTGCATTTTTAATTCCCTATAATTTAATCAATCTTGGTTTTGCATTTGAACTTTCAAATCTAAACAATTATTTCATAGGTTTCATAGTGTTGATCATCATAGGCATAATACCTTTATTTAGAATTCTTTCAAAACAATTAAGATAAATCTTATTTAGGCAAACTAACTATGAACCTTGTTCCTTTTCCAACTTTTGACTCTGCCCATACGGTTCCTTTGTGCAATTCAACGATGTTTTTCACTATTGCAAGTCCCAATCCTGTTCCTTTCTCGCTTTTGGTCAGGTAGTTGCCTACTCTGTAGAATTTCTCAAACAATTTATCCAGCTTATTCGCTTCAATGCCCTGACCATCATCTTGAACAATGAATTGCCATGCATCATTCAAATCTTTAACAGAGATTGTTATCCTACTCTTGGCATAGTTAACTGCGTTGCTAAATATATTAATAAATATTTGTTTGAATTTATCAGGATCAACAGCAACAACAAAGTTTTTAGGCACATTATTATTTATGGTAACGCCTTTTTGCTCAGCAAGATTATAGTATAGATTATCTTTTACTAATTTATTAATATCAACTCTTTCAATTTTCAAAACAGCTTTCTTAGCCTCAAGCCTTGAAAGATTAAGAATATCGGTGATTAACTTGCTTAATCTGGTGCTTTCTTTCTCAACAATGTCAACGGCACTCGTTTGCTTCTTAGTCAACGGACCGAACTTATCTCTTTTTAACAAAGCAAGATATAGTTTCATGGAAGTCAAGGGTGTTTTTAGTTCATGGCTCACGGTACTAACAAATTCGTCCTTCATCTGGCTTAATTCATGCTCGTGGATGTATTTATCCCTGGTCTCGGCCAATTCACGCTTTAGAGTGGCTTTATCGACCAATTTAAGGTAAATAATCCTAGTGAACAATAAAACCCCAATAAAAGGGAAAGGATGAGCAAAAACTCTCAAATGACTAATACCATTGAAAAAAACTAAGTTAATAACATTGGTAAGAGGTGCAACCATGTAAACAACAAATGCAACGATGATATGGGGTGCGTACTTGCCCATTTTATAATAATTACATAATATATAGTATATGGGGCTGAAAAGCAGCAGAATCTTCAACAGCTCCAAAATCAAATAACTGGAACCACTAGTAAAAACAGTAGAAGGATTTGCAGCAATTCTAAATATCCAAAAAATTTCAATAACAAACGCAATTATGATGATTGCAAAAATCTCACGAGTCATTTTACGCTTCAAATCATCAACTCTCTTAGCAAATATAGGAAAAATGAAAGCATTTGTCAAGAATATTAAAGCAAAAATCTCTAGGAACAAATCAAGTATCGGCAAAAAAGGATTAAGAATGAATAATTTAAGGTTTCCAAAGACAATAAACGACAAAACAACACTCATAATTAACTTATCAAGAACCAATGCAGCGAATCCAACCATTAAATACTTCAAATGACGCTCTCTGGTGCGACCAAACTCACTGGCAATCATATAGGTAACAACCAAGAACAAAAACAACTCAACGAATTTCTTGAATAATTCTCCAGAATCAGTAGCCATAAAAATATTTATGGAGTGGTAAACATTGATAATTATGTCAATATATTGCATTTATATCAGTAGCTAATTCTTCACCCCTTTTAATTAGATAAAAATTACTTCTTTTTCAAAACCTGTTTAATAACATGTAATAGTTCTTCAGGTTCAAATGGTTTCATAACATAATCATCAGCACCAAGATCCAGGCCAATATCCTCATCTGCCTGCTCGCCTTTAGAAGTAACCATGATAATTTTAGTGTTTGAAAGGTTTTTATTATCCCTAATCTTCTGACAAATTTCATAGCCAGACATGTGAGGCAACATTATATCGAGAATTATGACGTCGGGTCGAATCTTTTCAGCCATAGCCAGACCTTCATTGCCCGTGTGAGCCATGAAAACCTTATACTCATCCTGCAGAATTAATTTTTCAGCCTGAGCAATATCCTCTTCGTCCTCAATAACCAACACCTTCATCATATTTTCAAAGAATGAGGATGATGCTATATAAATTTTTTGGATTTCAATAAGCATTTTTGCTTATTGATTCAAAAGGTAAACTTTTGATTTATACCAATTTTAAAAAAATAAAAAAATTTTTGGAAAAGTATGATGTTTTCCGAGTAAAACCGTAAGGTTTTTAAATGGACTGGATTTCCATTCAATACATCATCCCAGGTAGAACGAGCTCAATAATTAAAAATGACAATATTTCTTCACTAAACAAAAAAACATGTGGAGATAGTCATAGCTATATATTATAAAAGCCCCGGTAGTGTAGTTCGGCCTATCATGAAGCCCTGTCGAGGCTTCGACCCGGGTTCGAATCCCGGCCAGGGCGTTTTATAATTAAACGTAACCATTAGGGTCGGTAGCTCAGCCTGGCTAGAGCACCTGACTTTTAACCAAAACTGGAAGTTTTGAAGCTTTCGGTTGATGAAAGCAATCAGGTGGTCGCGAGTTCGAATCTCGTCCGACCCATCAAAATTCATTAAAGGAGATTAAACATGGCAAAATCAGCAAAAAAAACAACCACCAAACCTGCTAAAACTGTTGCAAAACCTTCTAAAGCAAAAGCTACTAAAGTTCAACCTAAACCAGTACCGGTTCAAAAACCAGCTGTAAAACCAAAAACTCCAATCAAAAATGAATCTGAAAAACCAAAAAGACCTTCTAGAGTTCTTGTAAAAGTCATAAAGAAAGCAACAGTTCCAAAAGCCAGTAAACCTGCTGTTAAGAAAAAAGTTGAAAAAATAACTACTCCATTACAACACGCACTTCTACCAGAACACATAAAACTAAATGATAAAGAAAAAGATGATTTAATGAATAAATACCATATTCAATTAAGAGAATTACCAAAAATCTCAATCAATGATCAAGCAATCAGACATTTAGGCATAAAAGAAAGAGATATAATCAAAATCATTAGAAAGAGTCCAACGGGCGGTACAACAATATTCTTTAGAGGTGTTGTCAATGAGTGAACGAACAGAAATTCTGATTAAGAAATATTTCGAACAAAACTCAATTGTACAATCATCCATAGAATCATTCAACAGATTTGTAGAAAAAGAACTACAGGTAATAATTGATGAAAACAGGGAAGTCGAACCAACCATCATCCCGCCAAACGTTGAAGAATTCAAAATAAAACTAGATAAGATATGGGTTACAAAACCTGAAATTACAGAAGCCGACGGCTCCAAAAGAAACATACTGCCAGTAGAAGCCAGACTAAGAAAAATATCCTATTCAGCACCAATATTCTTAGAAGTAAGCTCGCATATCAACGGAGTTCAAAGAGAAACATTCACAACACAAATAGGAAGTCTACCAATCATGCTTAAATCAAAATTCTGCCATTTATACGGTATGGATGAAAAAAAATTAATCGAAGCAGGAGAAGATCCATATGATGACGGTGGATACTTCATAATCAACGGAACTGAAAAAGCAATAGTCAACATTGAAGACTTGGCTTCAAACAAATTTGTTGTAAACAAAGCATCAACCGGAGTAAGCGATTTCGTAGGAAAAATATTTTCAGAAAAAGGCTCATACAAAATCCCACACCAGATTGAAAAGCTAAAAGATGGAATATTCTACATGACATTCACAAGAGTAAGAAGAGTACCTTTAATAGTCGTTTTAAAAGCACTGGGAATGCTAAAGGATGAAGAAATCATGAAATCAGTTGATCTGGGCGAAGACTCAGAAGTAATAATCAACCTGTACGAATTCTTAGACATAAAAACCGATGAAGACGCCATAGATTACATAGCAAAGAAAATCGGAATAACACAATCAAGAGAAATAAGACTAAGCAGAATGACAGAAGTCATTGATAAATACTTATTATCACACATCGGCATAGAAAAAGAAGACCGAATACTAAAAGCGCACAATCTGTGCAAAATGATAAAAAAATTCATACTTGTGGAAAATGGTAAATTACAGGAAGACGACAAAGACCATTATATGAATAAAAGAATAAAACTACCAGGAGACCTGATGGCAGACCTATTTAGAATGAACCTGAAAGTCCTGATAGGAGATTTCTTGTACAACTTCCAAAGAATCGTAAAAAGAGGAAAATTCCCAAGCATAAAAGTCATTATCAGAGAAAAACTATTAACTCAAAGAATATACAGTTCAATGGCAACCGGTAACTGGGTTGGTGGTCGAAAAGGCATATCACAGAGAATAGAAAGATTAAATTTCCTACAATCACAATCACACCTTCAAAGAGTTGTAAGTCCACTATCTTCAAGTCAAGAAAACTTCGAAGCAAGAGCATTACACCCAACACATGCTGGAAGACTATGCCCAAGTGAGACGCCCGAAGGAACAAACATTGGACTTCGAAAGAACTTGGCTTTACTGGCCAATGTTACTCAGAAAGAAAACAGTGATAAAGTGTTAATAGCATTAAAAGGAATGGGGTTGGATCTGGTAAAATGAGCGACGTATTTTTAGACAATAAATTTGTGGGAACCACAAAAAACCCGGCAGAATTCGTTAATAAAATAATTAATGAACGAAGAAACGGCAAACTACCAATAACTCTTAATGCAATGTATAATAAGAAAAAAGACGAAGTATTAGTGGAGCTCAGCGGTGGAAGATCAATCAGACCACTAATAGTTGTTAAAAACGGAAAATCACTAATAACTGAAAAACATTTACAACAATTAAAAAAGAACGAAATCACCTGGTCCGACCTGGTAAAACAAGGAGCCATAGATTACCTAGATGCCACAGAAGAAGAAAGCACATTAATAGCATTCAAAGAAGCAGATTTAACAGAAGAACACACACATTTGGAAGTAAGTCCTTTAGCATTGGTTGGAATAACAACCGGACTGGTTCCATTCGGAAACTATAACCACGGAGTAAGACTAGGACAGGGGTCAAAAAACCAAAAGCAAGCAATAGGATTCTATGTATCAAACTATTTCAACAGAATGGACATGGATGTAAACCTATTACACTATCCACAATATCCAATTGTAGGAACACAAATACACAAAACATTGGATTATGAAAGACATCCATCGGGACAAAACATCATCGTTGCAGTAATGTCATACCAAGGATACAACATGGAAGACGCCATAGTAATAAACAAAGGATCAATCGACAGAGGAATGGGCCGAAGCACCTATTTCAGACCAGTTGTCTCAGAAGAACTAAGATACTCAGGAGGCCTAATTGATGAAATATCATTGCCTGACAAAGATGTCAAAGGATACAGATCAGAAACCGATTACAGACTGCTTGAAGATGACGGAATAATCTACCCTGAAGCAGACGTCAAAGAAGGAGACGTAATAATTGGAAAGACCAGTCCACCAAGATTCCTAAGCTCATTGGATGAGTACAACCTAACAAGCAGTGCAAGAAGAGAAGCCTCAATGGCCCTGAAACACGGCGAAAAAGGAATTGTGGATTTTGTAACACTAACGGAAAACTCAGAAGGAAACAAACTAGTACAGGTAAGACTAAGAAGTCAGAGAATTCCAGAAATAGGAGATAAATTCACAAGTAGACACGGTCAAAAAGGAGTTATTAGCATAGTTGTTCCAGAAGAAGACATACCATTCGCAGCATCAGGAGTCAAACCAGACCTATTATTCAGTCCACACGGAATCCCATCAAGAATGACAATGGCCCACATGATAGAGCTATTGGCAGGTAAAACCGGTGCATTATCAGGCCGAAGAGTAGATGGAACAATATTTGATTCTGAAAAAGAAACAGACCTAAGAAAAGAATTGCTTGAACTGGGATTCATGGAAAACGGAACTGAAACAATGTACAACGGAATCACAGGCAAAAGATTCCGAGCAAAAATATTCATTGGAAACATGTATTATTTGAAATTAAAACACATGGTCGCAAACAAAGTACACTCCAGAGCCAGAGGACCAATACAACTATTAACAAGACAACCAACCGAAGGAAGAGCCAACGAAGGTGGATTGAGATTGGGAGAGATGGAAAAAGACACATTCATAGCACACGGAACATCATTACTATTAAAAGAAAGATTCGACGCAGACAAAACAATCGTACCGGTCTGTGAAGAATGCGGAATAATAGCAATTTATGACGGTAGAAAAGAACGATCATTCTGCCCAATCTGCGGAGACAACACAGATATTTCAAACATCGAAATTAGCTATGCATTCAAACTTATACTGGACGAATTAAAGTCCCTAATAGTATACCCAAAAATCAGTTTGGAGGGAAAATATTGAACCCTGAAGAAGAAACCCACACCTACAAGAAAGTAAGCAAGATAACTTTCGGAATGATGAGTCCTAAGTTCATTAAAGACATGGCTTCAGCCAAAATAGTAACGCCGGAACTTTACGACAAAGAAGGATACCCAGTAGATGGTGGACTGATGGATGTAAGACTAGGAGTCATAGACCCTGGATTAAAATGTAAAACCTGCGGAAGTAAGCTAAAAGAATGCATCGGTCATTTTGGTTACATAGAAATCGCTCGACCAGTAATCCACATCAAATTCATAAAAGAGATTCTGGATTTACTCAGATGCACCTGCAGATCCTGTGGAAGAATTCTAATCCCGGATGACAAGATGAAATCACACATTGGAATATTAGATTCCATAAGTGCAGAATCAGGATTAGCCGATCGAAGAAAAAAAATCTCAGCCATAATTGCAGGTATGAAAACAATAACCAAATGCCCACATTGTAAAGAAAAACAATATAAAATCAAACTAGAAAAACCAACCACCTTAATAGAAGAGGATAAAAGAATTTCACCAATTGAAATCAGATCCCGACTTGAAAGAATACCTGATGAAGATTTGGAAGTTTTCGGAATGAATTCATCCGCCATTAGACCAGAATGGATGATTCTAACGGTTCTACCAATACCACCGGTAACCATGAGACCTTCAATCACATTGGAAAGCGGAGAGAGAAGCGAAGACGATCTAACACATAAACTAGGCGACATCGTAAGAATCAACCAAAGATTATTTGAAAACATAAACGCTGGAGCACCAGAAATAATAATTGAAGATCTATGGGACCTACTACAATATCACATAACAACCTTCTTTGATAACGAAGTTGCACAACTACCGCCAGCAAGACATAGAAGCGGAGAACCATTAAAAACATTAACCGCAAGAATCAAAAGCAAAGAAGGAAGAATTAGACATAACCTGGCTGGAAAAAGAACCAACTTCTCAGCTCGAACAGTCATTAGTCCAGATCCAAAACTCAACATTAACGAAGTAGGAGTTCCAATGATCATAGCCATGAAACTTACGGTTCCAGAAAGAGTAACCGCGTGGAACATAAAATTCCTAAAACAATTCATCGAAAAAGGAGCTGAAAAATATCCTGGAGCAAACTATACAATCAGACCTGACGGCAAAAGAAAGAAAATAACTGAAGAAACAAAAGAACAATTACTTGAAGAACTACAACCAGGATTTATCGTCGAGAGACACTTGTGTGACGGAGACATTGCTTTGTTTAACAGACAACCATCACTACACAGAATGAGCATGATGTGTCACAAAGTAAAAGTCCTGCCAGGACTAACCCTAAGATTAAACCCAGCAGTATGTGCACCATACAACGCAGATTTTGACGGAGACGAGATGAATCTGCACATTCCGCAAACAGAAGAAGCAAGAGCCGAAGCTGAAATATTAATGATTGTACAAACACAACTAATCAGTCCAAGATACGGATTAAGTATTATTGGTTGCAACCAAGACGCAATCTCAGGAAACTATGTACTAACACATGACATGGAATTATCAAGAGAAGACGCAATTGATTTATTGGCAGCCGTAGGCGTAACAGACTTTGGAAGATTACCAAACAAAGAAACAATTGATGGAAAAGAAGTATTTTCAGTACTACTACCACCTGATTTCAGATTCAACGGCATATCAAGATCAATGCCTAAAGACCATCCGGACCACATTGTAAAAATTCAAAAAGGAAAATTAATCACAGGAGTGATGGATAAGAGTAACCTTGGAGAAGGAGCAGGTCTGCTTTTAAGAAACATCCACAAGCAATACGGAAAAGATGAAATGGTAGGCATTCTAGGAAAAATATACCGTCTTGGAAACGAAGTATTATTAAAATATGGATTCACAGCGAAACTATCGGACGCAGACCTGACAGATGAAGCAGAAGAAAAAATTGACCTGATAATAGCAGAAGCGTACCAGGATGTAAATTTAATGATCGAACAATTCAAAGCAAAAGAACTAGAATTACTGCCCGGAAGAAGCATGGAAGAAACACTGGAACTAAGAATCCTGGAACGATTGAACAAAGCCAGAAACGACACAGGACAAATTGTGGCGGACACAACTGATCCAAAAAGCGATACAATGACAATGGTGAGATCAGGAGCCAGAGGAAACCTAATCAACCTGGCCCAGATATCTGCATGTGTAGGACAACAGGCTCTAAGAGGCGGTCGAATCACAAAAGGATATGAAGATAGAACATTATCATGTTTCAAAAAGAATGATCTGGGAGCGGACGCTCATGGATTCATAAAGAACGGTTTTAAAAGAGGACTAAAACCTCACGAGATGTTCTTCATGGCAATGACCGGAAGAGATAGTCTCATGGATACAGCATTGAGAACACCTAAATCAGGATATTTATACAGAAGATTAGCCAATGCACTACAGGACCTAAAAGTTGAATACGACTACACAGTAAGAGATGCATCAGGAAAAATAGTCCAATTCCTATATGGAGAAGACGGAATTGACGTGTCAAAGAGTGAAGGCGGAACAATCAACGTAAAACAAATAATAAACTTACTAGAGGACAAATAATGGCAAACCTATTCACACAATACAAAGACAAAATTCCAGAAAACCTACTGATACAAGTAAAAAAGTATTTACCAGATAAATGTTCAGATGCAAAACTCAAACAAATACTAGAAGCAGTACATAAAGAGTACAAAAACTCATTGGCAGAACCAGGTGAAAGCGTCGGTTTAGTAGGTGCAGAATCCATTGGAGAACCAGGAACACAGATGACTCTAAACACATTCCACTTTGCAGGAGTTTCTGAACTAAACGTTACAACAGGACTACCAAGATTAATAGAGATTCTAGACGGTAGAAAAACCATTGGAACACAAATGATGGAAGTTTACCTAAAAAAACCTTACTCAGAAGGCAAAGACATAAAGAAGATTGCCGAGAGAATCAAAGAAACAAACCTGGAAGCATTCTTAGTTGAAATAAGCATAAACATTGCAAATCTAGAGATGACCATAACTTTGAACAATAAAAAGTTAGAAGAACACACATTAAGTCCCAGTGATGTAACATCAATTATGAAAAAAACCTTTAAAAAATTCAAATTCAAACTAAACAAAAACGGAAGCATATTGGTAACACCCGGTTCAAAAGAAGAAGGACTAAATGATTTATACAAATTAAAAGAAAAAATCAAGAAATCATATGTTTCAGGAATCAAAGGAATAACCCAGGTCCTACCTGTAAAAAGAGGCAACGAATTCATAATAGTCACAGCCGGATCAAATTTAAAAGATATCATGAAAAAAGAATACGTCGATAATACAAGAATATTCAGCAACGACCTCTATGAAATGGAAGAAATTTTCGGTGTTGAAGTTGTAAGACAACTTGTAATAAATGAAGTTTTGAAAGTATTGGATGCACAAGGAATAAACATTAACATTAGACACATAATGCTGGTTGCAGATGCCATGACCATGTCTGGCAAAATAATGGGTATAAACAGATATGGAATTGTCAAAGAAAAACCCAGCGTATTAGCAAGAGCATCATTCGAAACACCCATAACTCATATAATTAACGCCGCATTAACAGGCGAAGTGGACTACTTAAACAGCGTCATAGAAAACGTAATGATAAACCAATTGGTACCTGTAGGAACAGGACTACCAGGACTAATTACAAAAACGAAATAAATAATTTAGTGAGGTAAGATTTATGTCAATAGCCGAAATAAAAAAACTTTTAGGAAACCAGAAATTAATTATAGGAAATGAACGTGTGTTGAAAAACCTAAGAAATGATAAGATTGAGAAAATCTTTGTAAGCTCAAACTGTAGTTCAGAAAAATTGGATGATTTGAAACACTACGCATCTTTAAATAATGTAAAAGTTGATGCACTGGACATTCCTAACGATGAATTAGGCGTTGTTTGCAAAAAACCATTCTTTGTTTCTGTAATTGGAATTCTAAGATGAAATATGATATGGATCTGATAAGACAGATAACTCTTTTCGAGAATATAACCCATACCAATGTAAAAGAATCTTTCATGTTTAAAGATAAACTAACATTCATGGTTGGACCTGGAGAAATGGGTAAAGCTCTTGGAAAGAAAAAAGTTAACCTAGAAAAACTAGAGAAACTGTTGAACAAACAAATAAGAATCATAGAGTTCAGCGAAGACTTGCTTACATTCATAGGTAACCTAATAGCTCCACTAAAAATCGTTAGGATTTCTGAAAACGAAAACATAGTAACAATCGTTGGACCAGACACAAAAACAAAAGGCCTGATGATAGGCAGCAAAGCCAAGAATCTAAGAGAAACCGAAGAAGTAGTTAAAAAACACTTTCCAAATTTGAAAGAGATAAAAATTATTTGAGACTATTAAAACTTTGCTTCAAATCAGCAATTAAATCATCAACGTTTTCTATACCAACAGAAACTCTAATAAGATTATCTGTAATGCCATTTTGTTCTCTTATTTCTTTAGAAACAGCCGTATGAGTCATCAAAGAAGGGATTTCAATTAAAGACTCAACGCCACCAAGGCTCTCAGCCAATGCAAATATGTGTAAGTTTTCAATGAATTTCTTAGTTTCTTTTAATCCACCTTTAATTGTAAATGAAAGCATACCTCCAAAACCAGACATTTGTTTTTTTGCAAGTTCATGTTGCAGGTGTGATTTTAAACCAGGATAATATACTTTCTCAACAGAAGAATGTTCTTCAAGAAATACTGCTAATTTCATGGCGTTTTCAGAATGTTTATCCATTCTAATGGCAAGGGTTTTCATCCCTCTCATAACAAGATAGCTGTCAAAAGGAGACAAGATTGCTCCTATGTTATTTTGATTGAATTTTAAATTATCATAAAGTTCTTGATTGTTTGTAACAAGAGCTCCACCAACAGAATCACTATGTCCATTAAGGTATTTAGTCGTGCTGTAAACTGATATGTCTGCACCCAGTTCTAAAGGTTGCTGAAAATAAGGGCTCATAAATGTGTTGTCGACGACAAGAACTGCATTGTGTTCTTTTGCAATCTTTGAAATTGCTTTAATATCGCACATTCTCATCATAGGATTGGTTGGTGTTTCCATAAAAATAATTTTGGTGTTGCTTTTCATGGCTTTTTTCACATTTTCAGAATTGGTCGCATCCACATAAGTAAAATCAACATTGAATTTTGTTAGGACATTATTGAACATTCTGCTGGTTCCACCGTACAAATCATCAAAAGCAACAACGTGATCGCCAGCCTTTAACAAAGACAAAAGAATGGTTGTTGTGGCAGCCATACCTGATGCGAATCCTAAACCTAATTTAGAGTTTTCTAGGCTTGCTAATTTAGTTTCAAAAGCTTCTCTAGTGGGATTTCCAGTTCTAGAATACTCATAATTAAACTTGTCAACTTCTTTTCTTGCAAAAGTTGAAGATAAATGAATGGGTTTAGCAACATCTCCGTCTTTATTAGAATCAGGTCTTTCTCCTGCACGGATTGCTCTAGTTTCAAATTTATTACTCAATAGCCATCACCGCCAAGCATTGAACCTTCGCCAATTCTAATTTTTAATGGATTAAGGTCGATTAAGCCATCTGTTCTTCCGGAAGCTGCTTCAAGTAATTCTTTAACATTGTTTGCGTTGACACCACCAGACATCTTGACTCCTTTAGAAAAATTAGCCCTCATAACTTTAAGATCTTCGGCTCTCGCACCATACATGCTGAAACCAGTTGATGTTTTTACAAAGTCAGCATTACATTCTTCGCACAGTTCACAGCATCTTTTGATTTCGTCAAGGTTTAGTTCTGCTGTTTCCAGGATTACTTTGACAATTGCATTACGCTTATGGGCTGCTTTCACAACTGCTTTAATATCTCTTGTAACATGATCAATTACGTTGTTTTTGAATTGACACAGTTTGAGAACCATATCTATTTCACAAGCACCGTCATTTATGGCTAATTCTGTTTCAAATAGCTTGTAAGGAGTTGAATAATAAGAACCATCTGGAAAGCCGACAACCGATGCGATTTTTATGCCTTTTGTGCCTGTTTTCTCGAAGTAGGCTTTGACTTTTCGCACATCTTCAGCTCTAACACATACAGAGTATGGCTTGTACTTCATGTCAACGGTGCCCTGCAGAAACTTTTTGAAAGCTTCTTCTCTTAATCGAACTGCGCTTTGTCCTTTGGTTCTATAGGAACCAGATCTGCTTAGAAATGTGTGGTCGCATATTGATGCGATCTGTTCAGGCGTTAAATCTTCTATTTTTAATAAGTTTTCAGTCATATTCAAAAACCTCTAGTTTTTGGATATACAAAAAATGAAATTTTTTGTACATTTTAAAATAAAGATAAATAAATTATTTATAAAACTATTGAGATAAGTTAGATATATGGATTAATACCAAAATCTTTAGCTAAAGCTATTTTATCTTCTTTAGATCTTTCTTTTGGCGGTACAATCTTATCTTTTAAACCATCAAATAACCTGTTGATTTCTTGTTCCCATGCATCTCCTGGCTGAAATTCGTATATTTGATGAGTTAAAATCCCATTTCTAACTGTGCCTTCGCCAGAAAATACAATATCACTTCTGTATTCAATTTCTAAAGCATTTATATCATTTCTTGAAGGATGTTGTTCTAATTCGCTTTTTAATAATATGCCCACTATACCGTTTGAATATGTTTGTGTATTAGTATCTAGGTTTGTATTTGGTTTTGCACCATATGCATCCATTATTACCGTTGTTTTGTAGAATATTTGTTTTTCTCTTGCTTCTTTTTTTCTTTCAGCGATTTCATCGTCGAGTGTTTTATCATCCTTGAGTTCCATAATTATCACCTATCAGTAGGTAATTATATCTTTTTTATAAAGCTATCCTTAAAATATACTCTTTTCACATCATAAACTTTATAAATAACCAATTATCCTCAAACATACATGGGAAATAAATCACGCGGAATAAACGCAGCTAAAAAACTAATAAAGAGAAGAAAAGAGTCCAGATACTCAGATAAATGGTTTGTTAAGAAAGTTTTTAACCTGAAAAAGAAGTCAGATCCATTAGGAGGTGCTTCACAGGCATCAGGAATAGTTCTTGAAAAAGTACAATTAGAAGCAAAACAACCAAACTCAGCCATGAGAAAATGTGTTAGAGTCCAACTTGTAAAAAACGCTAAACACGTTACAGCCTTTTGTCCTGGCGACGGAGCAATCAAGCTTATCGACGAACACGATGAAGTACTCATTGAATGCATCGGTGGAAGCATGGGACGTTCTAAAGGAGATATTCCTGGAGTCAGATGGCAAGTAATTAAAGTTAATGACCAGTCATTAAAAGGATTGCTTGGCGGAAAACTAGAAAAAGCTAGAAAATAGATTCTTTCTGAAAAGTTTTTTAAAACAACAGAGTTTTTTATAGAAAATGAACTATTTCGAAGAACTAATAGAATTTGTTAAAAAAGAGAAACCTAACAAACGTAAATTAAACAATAAAAAGATGGAATTATGTACAAAGCATAAAATTAAAAGAATTCCAACAGATATTGAAGTTCTATGCAATGCTAAAGAAAAAGACTTGGAATCATTGCAAAAATATCTTCTTACAAAACCAACCAGAACAATTAGTGGAGTTGCAGTCATCGCAGTAATGTCTGCACCTTTTGCATGCCCACATGGACGCTGCATATACTGCCCAGGAGGCCCAAAAAGCGCGTTTGGAGACGTTCCACAGTCATACACAGGCAATGAGCCCTCAACCATGAGAGGCATCAGGAACGATTATGATTCCTACAGAATAGTCTTTAATAGATTAGAACAATACGTCGTAATAGGTCAAAACCCTGAAAAAGCAGAAATTATCATCATGGGAGGAACATTTCCAGCGTTCAAAGATGATTACAAAGAAGATTTTGTGATGAACATATACAAAGCAATGAATGATTTCTCCAGAGAATTTTATGTTGATGGCAAACTAGATATTATGAAATTCAGAGAATTCTTCGAATTACCAGGCGGTGTAAGCGATGCAAAAAGAGCCAAAAACATAAAAAAGAAAGTTTTAGCCTTGAAAAAGAAGAATATTCTGAGTTTAGAAGAAGAGAAAAAAAGAAATGAAACATCAAACATTAGATGCATCGGCTTAACCATTGAAACAAAACCTGACTGGGGATTGCTGAAGGAAGGCAATGAAATGCTTGAATTCGGATGCACAAGAATCGAACTGGGAATACAAACGGTTTATAACGATGTATTGAAAGCAGTTCATAGAGGCCATGATCTGAAAGATTCAATCAATTCCATTAGAACCCTGAAAGACCTTGGTTTCAAACTTAATTTTCACATGATGCCAGGATTACCAGGTGTAACTAAGAAAAAAGACATAGAATCATTGCAGAAACTTTTCTTGGACTCTGATTATCAACCGGATATGCTGAAAATATACCCTACACTTGTAATGAAAGGAACACATTTATACAATGAGTTTGAAAAAGGAAACTATAAACCATTGGAAACCAAGGATGCAGCTGAAATCATAGTTGAAGCTAAAAAAACAGTTCCTAAATATTGTCGAATAATGAGAGTGCAAAGAGACATTCCAACAAAAGTCACAAAGGCCGGTGTAGACAGAACAAATCTAAGACAATACGTTGAAAAACTACAACAAGAAAAAGGAGTTGTCTGTCATTGCATACGATGCAGAGAAATCAAAGCCGACAAAATAACTGGCAAGCCAAAACTACAAGTAATTGAGTACAACGCTTCTAAAGGTAAGGAATTCTTCATAAGTTTTGTCGACGACAAAGACAAGCTTTTAGGCTTTGCAAGACTAAGATTTGTAAGTCAAAGTCTGCGCCCAGAGATAACTAAGAATAGTGCTATAATCAGAGAGTTGCACATCTACGGAAAAGCAGTAGGCCTTGGAGAGTTTGGAAAAGTACAACACAAAGGACTTGGAAAACAACTGGTAGAAAAAGCAGAAGAAATAGCAAGAAAGCACAAGAAAAATAAGATTCTAGTTATAAGCGGAGTTGGAGTAAAGGAATACTACAGAAAACTTGGTTATTCTGATGATGGTGTTTATGTGAGTAAAGAGTTATAAATAATCTATGGAATTCTATTTATATCTTCTAAAATATTTTTAAATTTATAACCGAATTTTGTACCAATATTAAAATGACCTCCATCCTTAACTAAGATGAGCTTTGTATTAAGTTGTTTAGCTAGTTCTTTACCATATTTCAAGTCAACTATAGGGTCATCTTCTGCGTGGTAAACAAAGAATTGTTCACAATTATTTCTTATTTTTTGCCAGTCAAAAGGATTCTCTACAAATGTATCAATGTAATCATTAAACTCAGGTCTGCCAATGTCGGAAGCGAAGCCTGCAACTAAGAATGCAGCTTTAATCCTGACATTGATTCTTTCAAGTAAACTAAGAACAAACGGAGCACCGATGCTTCTGCCAACAAGAACAGTGTTTTCATTAATTTTATTCCAATAGGGCTCAAAAGCATTCAACCAATTATTCAATGTTTGACCTTCCGGAGTTGGAAAAGAAGGAGACATAACTTTACAACCCTTATTTTTAAGTTCTGTTTCAAGCCAAGGATACCAGCATTCACTTGGATTGCCACCTGTACTATGAATAAAAATAAAATTCGAAGTCATTTTTTCATCTTCCTAATTAGAATTCTTTCTATATGATCTTCGCCGACTTCTTCAATTAAATAGGAATGATTTCTAACCTTGATTTCTTGTCTTCTTTTAGGCATGCCTTTAAATTGATCAACTAAGAAATCATGCATCGTTTTATAATTCTCATCAATATTTGTTTGAAAAAATGAGTTAACATATTTGGGAGAAGTTTCCCCATCAACCAATATGGTGTTTTTATTTATTCTCATGATTCTATGAGGATTAACATCCGACTCATCAATGATTTCACCAACCAACTCTTCCAACAGGTTTTCAATGGTAACAAGACCAACAATTTTTTTATTATCATCTCTAACTATGGCAATGTGAGTGTGTCTTTCTTGAAACAACTTAAATAAATCATCCAATAAAATGTTTTCATCAACAAATAAAGGCCTTACAGCAATATCCATTAAAGGAAGTTCACCTTCCTTTTCATTTACAGCTTCTATTAAATCTTTCAAATGAATAACTCCAACAATTTTATCTAAAGAACCTTTGAACAAAGGAATTCTAGAATAAGGTGATTTGGCAATTGCCGAAAAACTATCTTTCACTTTCATATTTGCATCTAAACAAAACATATCTTTTTTTTTAGTCATTACTTCATGAGCAGATATATCATTGAAATCCAAAACATTATTCATCATTTCTCGCTCGTCTTTTTCAATAGATTTCTCTTCCACACCAATATCAATTGCGATTTTTATATCATCTTCTGTCAAAAGTTTTCTTTTCTTAGGCTGACCAAACATTTTTAAGGAAGTGTTTGTGATCCACTCAAAAACCACAATTACAGGCAATAATATTTTGCCAAGAATCCAAATTGGTTTGGCAACCATAAAAGAAACATTTTCTGCATGAGCGGCCGCATAGGATTTAGGAGTTATCTCACCAAAAACCAACACTAAAAAAGTCATCACTCCAACAGCTATACCTGCACCATTGGAACCAAATAAATCCGTTGTGATAAGAGTTGCCAGAACAGAGGCACCTATGTTTGCCACGTTATTCCCAATCAGAATGGTTATAATCATTCTTTGAGGATTATTTTTCAGTTTTTTAACGGCCAAAGCACCTTTTCTTTTCTTTTTCAAAAGAGAACGCAGTCTAATCTGACCAAGACTTACAAGAGCAACTTCCGCCCCTGAAAATAAGCCCGACAATATTAATAGGAATATTAACAAAATAATTTGCCATACAATCATATTTATATTAACACCTATACTTAGAAATTAGCCAGCAATATATAAATCTTTTCTACACTCGCTTTAACAAATGCTTCAGGATTTCAATTACATGCCTATCCTTATTCTGTGTTTTTCGAAGTTCGTTAGCCAATTCAGGTTCTTTGAAAACAATCTCAATCCACTGCGCAAAATCGTTTTTACCTTCATTTACATGATTTTGAAAGTGTTCTTCAGCCATGCTTTCAATCTTTTCAGCCAAAGAAAGAACATCTTGACAATTAGTACCGTCTTTAAAATAAAAGCTTATTTCGACAGGAACTTTCTTCAATATATTATTCGATACTTTCTTCTTTGTTGTTCTCTTAGAAACTTTTTTCTTTTCAACCAAATATCCCACCCTTATTCATTGCTATATATGATGAGTATTTAAAGTTTGTGAAAACTTTTTAAAACAATACACATTTTCAATATTATGTTAGAACCAATTCCAAAAGCAGTTGATATAGAAATCAAAGATTCATTTGTAGAACGCTATAAAGAATTGCTTGGCAAGGATTATGATAAATTCATGAAATACTCTTTCTCATACATCAGAAAAACCATAAGAGTTAACACTTTGAAAACAACTGTTGCAAAAATCAAGAAGAGCATGAGTAAGGATTGGAAGTTAACAGCTGTACCCTGGTGTAAAGAAGGATTTTGGATAGAATATAAAGTCGGAAAAAGGTTTGACATAGGAAACACACCAGAACATCAACTGGGACACATATACGTTCAAGATGCTGCCAGCATGATTCCTGCAATTGTTCTGGATCCTAAACCAGGCGAAAGAGTGCTTGATATGTGCGCCGCTCCAGGTAGTAAAACAACTCAAATAGCACAGTATATGAATAATAAAGGAGTATTAGTCGCTAATGATTCCAATGGTAAAAGATTGTCTGCTCTAGGCATAAACATGCAACGATGCGGGGTTTCAAACACCATAATTACGCATCAACAGGGAAGCTATTATCGAAAACTAGAGTTTGATAAGATATTAGTGGATGCTCCTTGTTCTGCAACAGGCACAATTAGAAGAAGCATGAAAAGTCTTGCAATGTGGAGTCCTGGACTTGTTAGAAAAATGTGTTCCATACAAAAACCACTCATAGAAGCAGGTTTCATGGGTTTAAAAAAAGGCGGAACAATGGTTTATTCTACCTGCACTCAAGAGCCAAGTGAAAATGAAGGTATGGTTTCATGGCTATTGTCCAGACATCCGGATGTAAAACTTGAAGAGATAAAACTTGACATAAAAAAAAACAAGCCAATAATGGAGTTTGAAGGTGAGAAATTCAATCCAGAAGTCAAGAAATGCCTGCGAATATACCCTTTTGACAACGACACCGAAGGTTTTTTTATTGCAAAAATAAAAAAACTTCAAAAATCTTGATTTCACAAAAACGTTTGGGTTTTTGGGACACAGAAAATTTTTCTTTCTGATTGTTTGTATGTTCTTTGTATGTAAAATAAAGAGAGCTTAAGATATATTTTTATATAATTCTACATTTCTGTTTCGAAGTGACCTATTATGGAACCAAGAAACATAAAAACCATTATTGAAAAAGAAAAAGCAGCAACCACTAAAAAACCTATATTTGTGGAGAACATTACTTCTAAATGGGGACCTATTCTAGCCAAACATGGTTATACAACAATTGAAGAAGCTGTTGAATCAGATGGACCATGGATTAAAGGTTTATATCGTGATAAAAAATTATTAGGAAGAGTGGCTTTTTGGAAAGAAAAAGGTGAAGATGGAATAGTTATAGAACATCGAAAATTCTCATTTAATCCAAAAGGAAAAATAATGGTGTTTGATGATGCATATGGTATTGGAAATGCACTAAGCTATTTAGTATCAAAAGGAATAGAAGTATTTGATGAACTATCAATACTCAGTTATGGTGTAAACTTGGCTCCTAAAGAACCAAATCTTTTTGATCCTTCAGATTTCGGAATTGGAAACGTTAAAAAGTTTTACACCGGAACCATTCAAATAAATAACAAAATATACTCTGCAGAAAACATCAACATCTACGAACTAGAGAAGCTAGCAAAGGATTAAGTCAAGAAAACATTTAAATAAACCAACTTCCAATTTCATTCTATGTCTGAAGCGCAGCCAACTGAGGAAGAAATCAAAAACATGTCTCCTGAGCAGATTGCTGAGCTTCAAAAGAAGAACTGTGTTTTCTGCAAGATCATTGCTGGCGAAGTTCCAAGCCATAAAGTCTATGAAGATGATAAATTCATGGCGATTCTGGACATTTATCCTTCTAGCAAAGGTCACACATTGATTTTTCCTAAAGAACACGTTCCCATAATGCCTTTGATGCCTCCTGAAACATTCAAACATATCTTTAGAAAAATAAAATACATTACCAAAGGAATTAAAGATGGTGTTCCAGCAACCAAAAGCACTATTTTCATCGCCAACGGAGCAGTTGCAGGACAGCAGAGCCCTCATTTCTTATTCCACGTCATACCAAGAGACAATGGAGATGGATTGGACAATTTCATCACTCCTGAAAAAGGCAAGGACCAAAAAGACGTTCTTAAAATTTTGAAAACCAACCTCACCAAGATGATGCAGAATCATTTGCAAAGAGAAGGTAAAATTCTTGTACCAACGCCTTCAAAGGATCAATTAGCAAACGTGTTAGAACAAAATCCCGAATTGAAAAAAATGATTATGGATAAACCTGATGAGGTAAAGAAAGGTATTGAAAGTAATCCTCAACTAAAGGTATTGTTTAACGGCATTAATATTGACAAGTTATCTCAAATCCTGAAAGGCGAAGTTAAGGATGTGCCTGAACCAGTTAAAGAAGTGGAGAAGGAAGAACCTCAACCACTCATGGAAGAGGATGTAAAGGAACCTGAAGAGGTTTCAGACACACCTGCTGAACCAGAAAAAAAAGAAATTGAAGAAGAAGTATCTGAGCCTCAAGGCGAACCAGAAACTGCTCCAGAACTCAGTGAAAAAGAACAAAAGGAAAAAAAGCAAAAGGAATTAGACAATATTGCTAACTTATTCAAATGAAAATTACAAATTCAAAGAATTTGAAATTACAAAAAGTGAATCTTTTTGGAATGCAAAATAAAATAATTTTGCAAATTCAAAATTCGAGGTTAAAATTTTGAAAAGAGAATTATTATCGGATAAAGAAAGAGTGTTGTATGAAGATAATATAGGTGTTGCTGTATTGCCTAAAAACGCCGCAACAAAAGGACACATAATAATTCTTCCAAAAAAAGAAGTCAGACACATTGAAGAATTAACAGAAGATGAATTGGAACATTTGTTCTACTTAGCAAGTTACTCAGCAACTGCTTTATTCGAAGGACTGGGAGCCCACGGAACCAATATTATTACAACCGAAGGTGAAGAATTCTACATAGAAGTAATATCGAGGACGCAAGAAGACGGATTGAATTTCCAATGGACACCTAAGAAATTATCAGGTCCAGACTTAGACGGCGTAACCGGTTCAATAAGCAACAGCATTATTATTCCAAGTGAAGAAGAAAAACCAGACAATCCTCCGAGAATGGAAGAACAACCAGAAAATGTTCTGAAAGACGGAGAAGAAGACTATCAAATAAAACAACTAGAAAGAATTCCTTAAAATAAAATCATCAACCAATTACCAAGCAACAGCAACAATATAAACGCCAAAAAGAAGCTGGGCAAGAAAGGTATTCCTTCTTTGATTCTAACCTTGAAACCTTTATCTTTTAATTTCAAAAGTCTGTCAATATCCTTTTGCTCAATGCCCTCTTTATTAGGACTATAAATCACTTTATTCTTAACAATGACTTTATCCAAAACCCAGTCACCTTCAGTAATTTGATCCAAAGATACTTGTTTCTCCATTGAAGACTTTTCAACTGCCTTGCTGTAAAGATAAAAATAGAACGAGAAGAATATCAATGCTGTCAAGCCAAGAACCAATGGTTTCAAATAAAGTGGTGTGAAAGAAAACAACATAATCAAACCAAAAACCGTTAATGCAAATAATATTTTACGATAAAACATTACTCTCTTAGAATGAACTAGTTTTATGAACTCTTTCTTGAATTTCTGTCTGTGTTTTATGGCCAGAACAACGCTCCACAAAGAACCATAGAAAGCACCGATGACAAAAATATTTAATATAAGAATTACAAAGATTGGAAATCCACCATTAATATCAATACCTATTAATGCTCCAAGACCCATTAGAGCTTTAGCATCACCACCACCCCATTGACCTACTTTGTAAAATATCATCGCCATAATGAACGCCACAGCGAAACCAATGATTGAGGAAACAATGAAAGACCACTGAGCAAATTGAATTGAAGCGATAACTGCAGTTCCAAAACCCAAACCAACCATTGAAAAATTCAACCAATCAGGAACCTCCCTTGATTTAATGTCAAAAACAGAACCAATCAACAGGCCAAAGAATGCAAAGACATAATTAATAGGAATCATAGAACAAAGTTAATATAGAATGTTTAAATAATTTATTATTACTTTCTGTTTAACTCTTAGTTGCGTAGTTCTGTAAATGCCACATGAAAGAAGCCTGGTGTATAAAATGTCTTAAACCTTTTCTCATTCTTTTCTTACTGATATTTTCAATCTCTACTGATTGAGAACAATTGAATTCTTTTCCTTGAGGATCTGTCATCAAACTGTAAATAATCCTATCATGATATAGTAAATCATTGGTCTCGGGATCATGACCTAAAATCGTAATATTTGAAGTCATCATATTAATGTAATTATCTGTTTTACCAAATAAATGCAAGTCCTTGAACTCTCTAACCCAGGTTAATTTTGTACACATAATATCTACTTTGTCGGCTATGAAAAGACCCTCTTTATTTTCTAATCCGGTGACTTCATAAGGAGTTATCATCGCTGTTCGTTCTTCAAAACTACGTAGAATGAAATCTTTATGAAACTTTTTCAAATCCCAAATAGTGGTGATCTCCAACGCTTCCATCACTTCAAAATAATCATAATTACTATCAAGAACATGTAATCTATCATTTAATTTTGTATAATAATCCTTAGGTGTTATACTTCGATCATCAGTCATGTAAGTATCACAAGGAATTAAATCATTCTTCACTATCGTCTTAAATGCGTCATAATGTCTTCCCATTTTTTCACCTTGTGTGGGGCTCAAACAACTCTGTTTTTTGTTGTCCCATTTTAATCCTTAGTTTTATTATTCAAATAATCTAAATAAGCAACCTGTTCAATAAAAGAAGTGGCTGCAGTTACTGCATCAATAGATAAAAAAACTTTTGTAAAACCATCAAGAAAAGATTCAAATCCAATGTTTATAGTTCCCATTAAATTGTACAATGGTTTTGCAGTCATGGCAAAAAGCTTGTTCGTGGTCTCATACTTTAATGATAATTCAGCACAAAAAAGACCAACATTGTCATTAACAATACCTTGCGAAGGCAGTCCTTTAGTGCAACTTACAAGATTAAAAGACGAAAAATCCTTATTATCGACAATAACGACAGAATCCTTATCTTCTAACGCAGAAATTGTGTGTGGTGTGAGTATGGCTTTGTAATTTTGTTTGCTTTTTTTAAAAAAAGACAGTAGGAAATCCTCATATTCTTTGTCAGATTTACCCATTAATTCTTGAACACTTGGTGATTCGAAAGTAAGTTCTGTTAATACGGCTTTCTCGGCCATTTCAGTTAAATAATCAACTATAGGTTTTTGATTGATTATTTCCCCATTTGTAACTAAATATTTATCAACCACTGTCAAAAATGTGTCATAATGTCTCCCCATAAAGATTTAGGAATTAAAAGAATTATATAAATCTACAGTAAGAATGAGATTTATATGCTCAAAAATGCTCAGAAAACTTGTTTTTTTGAGTGATTCTAATTTTTGTTGTATATAAATCTTGAGCAATAACTTTATATATGCTTAGCAATAAACCAATTTCATGGAACTAAAGCTACCAAAAATTGATTTGGGGATTCTAAAACAAAAGAAAAAACCATTACACGTGGCCATAAATGGAAGCGACATAACAGGTTGGGCTGAAAAAAATAATAAGCCTGAAAAAGAAGCCGTTAAACAACACATTTCTCAAATAAAAACAATGATTAAATATCAAATGAAAACAGAGTTACCAATTCTAACATTAAACATATCTGCAGAAACGGACGAAGAAATCAACGCGCTAGCAAAATTGTTCCAAGAATTAATAGTTGACGAAGAAATGCAAAAGAATAAAGTCAGAGTTTTCGTAATAGGTAAATGGTTTGACATAGATGAAGATTTAACTCATTCTTTCAGAAAAATAATGGAAGAAACAAAAGACTATGATAACTTGTTTTTGAATTTCTGTGTGAAATACGACGGACAGGAAGAAGTACTTGGAGTGATTAATCTACTGGCCAGAAAAGCAGTCCTTGGAAAGATAAACCTTGATGAAATGACCAAAGAAACGGTTAAAGAAAACCTATACACATCCTACTTCACACCACCAGAAATCATAATCGAACCAAGCAAAACCTACTCAGGACTACTTCTATGGGATGCGAAAGACGCCAAAATATTCCAAACAAGAAAATCATGGTTGGACCTGACAACTTCAGACATAGACGACGCAATAACCTGGGCTAATAGAGAGTGATTAAAGCTTCTCAATCTTCAAATCCAAAGCAGATTTTAATTCTTTTTGAGGGTCTTCCATTACAGCAACATATGCTCCTTTAATTTTTCCATAATCAGAGTATATTCTCGAAGAAAATATTGTTAATAATCTGTTATCATAGGAGTATCCTTTTGCGTCTTTATCATGGCCCCTAACAAGAACATTTTTTCCAAGAAGTTTCATTTTCTCGTCAAAGAAATGTTTATCATAGAATAACATTGACATGCCTGCAGCACCTCTTTCAACATTACCGGATAATCCTTGAGAATTAAAACGATCAAACATTTCTATTTGAGCACTTAAAGTTGCAGTGGAGTGATCATTCCAAACAATTTGTGAAATTCTCCAATCATCAGCCCTACTATAGACTCCCTTAGGAATATCATAAAGTTGGTCAATACTAAAAATATTAGGTAATCCACCGTGCAAACCTAACAGACCATTATCGGTTCCAACAATATAGGGTAGTTGAGAAAACATTTTTTCAAAAGGAGCCTGCAGATTATGCATAACTTCCAATCCCAATTCTTCAAGAAAACCATAAACTCTAAAAACTTCTTTGAATTCATGGTTACCACGAAGAATAATGGTTTCTTTAGGTTTTTCCAATTTGCGTTGCAATAACAACTCTAAAGTTTTTATTGAGCCACCACGTTCAATTGCCCTGTCAACATAATCTCCTAAGAATACAAGTATGTAATTAGAACCATACTTTTTTATGATTTTCTCAGTGTTTTCATAATCACCATGCAAATCACTTATAAAAACACATGATTTATCAGGAACAATTTCAATAAAATTAGGTTCGCCAGCAAATATATCTGTGGCTTTAACAATCATATCTAAAAACTCTTTATCAGACATATATTTCATCTTATGAAACAGAAATGAAATGATATATTTAAATCTAGACTAAATAAACCTATTTTGGAGTAATATTAGGATTAGAAGTAAGATAACAGTCCATTCCCCGAAAATGACCTTTTCCAACAACAATTAAAATATCATCTTCTGGCCTTTCATTCAAATAATTGATTGCTTCATTATACATTTGACAATCTCTGAGATCAACATTACATATCCAACCAGCAGCAGAATCACCATCATCCAAAGGGTTTTCATCACCTGATTTAGTATCAATTTTTGAAAACAAATATTTTAGTGGAGCCATAAGAACGCCTGATGTTATACTGGTTGCAAAAAGTGTTTTTTTTATTACACCCATGTCTCCTGTTCCTCCATTCGTGTTGTTCTCTAAATATAAAACAGGAATTTTATTATTATAAGCAAGTTCATTTAAACCAGGATTTTCAAAATTACGATTATTGGCTAAAGCAACGTATTTCCACATAACTTTGGATGCTTCTCGATTATATTTCCAGAAATATTCATCTATTTTAGTATCACATTGTTTATTTGAACCTTCATGAAGCACCAAATCATAATTTTTAATTAGATTTTCTGAAAATTCTGATTCTACAGGATTATAAAGATGAATTTCACCCATTAAAGTAAGATTTTTAGTTTCTCCATTGGCTTCTACAGAATAATCCTTTGTTACAATGGAGCTTTTTGTGTTATTTTCAAGCCATTTCTTATGTGATAATTCATAATCAGTTACTACGACCGCAGAACCAAGTATATATAATGTCAAATATGTGTTTAATAAAGTTCCCATTTCAAAAGGAAATAAAGATTTATATTTAAATCTAGACCAGAATAAACAACAAACTTTAAAAACAAGCCACAGTTTCACCCATATTAACCTATGATTAATGAGGCTTACAAAAGCTGAATGAGGTGCTTATTCTAAGTATCTCTAAAACATTTACAAGGAGGAAAATAAAATGAGTGAAAAAATATTCGAAGCAGTCGAGCTTGCCAGAAAAACAGGCAAAATCAAAAAAGGATGCAATGAAGTAACAAAGCAAATTGAAAGGGGAACTCCTAAATTAGTAGTCGCCGCAAAAGATATTCAACCACCTGAAATCATAATGCACCTACCATTACTTTGCAAAGAAAAAGGAATCAAATACGCTGAAGTTGACAGTAAAGAGCAACTGGGCGCAGCAGCAGGATTACCTGTCGGAACAGCAGCAGTTGCAATCATTGAAGCAGGTGAAGCAAAAGACATATTAAAGAGTTTGTGAGGTTGAAAAAATGGCTGAACAAGAAATTAAGGGTCAAGTCAACTTTTCATCCGCAGTTCCTGGACGAGTTGAAGAAGTCGTCGGAAGAACCGGAACAAGAGGAGAAGCTATACAGATCCGATGCAAAGTTCTTGATGGACGTGACAAGAACAAAACAATAACAAGAAATGTCAAAGGTCCAATACAGATTGGAGACATTGTTATGCTACGAGAAACAGAAATCGAAGCAAGACCATTGAACAAACAAGGAAGAGGTAAGTAAAATGGCGAAATGCGATTTTTGCAGAAAAGTAATTACAGTCGGAACCGGTAAACAGTTCATCAAAAAAGACGGTAAAATAATGGATTTCTGCTCACACAAATGCGAATTAAACATGCTAAAATTAGGTAGAAAACCAAGAACAACCAAGTGGACAGGAGAATACCACAGAATAAAAGAAGCAAGAAAAGCTTAAGGAGGGGAAAAATGATTGAAGAAAGAAGCCTAGTATTACTAAAACCAGATGCAGTTCAAAGAGGAATTATAGGAGAAATAATTACTAGATTTGAAAGATGCGGATTAAAAATAATTGCCATGAAAATGGTTTATCCAAATGAAAAACTAGCCGGAGAACACTACATAGCAGATGAAGAATGGTTAACAACCGTTGGAAAAAAACAAAAAGCGAGCTACGCAAAAAAAGGAAAAACAATTAACAAATCCGAGAGAGAAATAGGACTTCAAATCAGAAAATATTTGATAAATTACTTGACCATGAGTCCAATAGTTGCTCTAGTCATAGAAGGTCATAATTCAATTGAACACATTAGAAAACTAGTCGGAACCACAAGTCCTCAAGACGCGGTGCCAGGAAGCATAAGAGGAGATTATTCATTTGACACATATCAATTGGCCGACAGTTCAAAAAGACCAATACAAAATCTAATACATGCTTCAGGAGAAGTTAAGGACGCAAAAAGAGAAATAAAAATTTGGTTCACAGACAAAGAAATTCACGATTGGAAAAAAATTGATGAAGAATTATTATACAGAAAAGGTAAATAGGTGAAATAAAAATGGTTAAAATGGTTGAAAGGGTTATGTCAATTATGGGCAAACCCAAACAAATTAGAAATATTGCGATTTGCGCACACATAGATCACGGAAAAACAACCTTATCAGATAACCTACTTTCAGGAGCAGGAATGATGTCCGAAGAACTGGCTGGAAAAGCATTGCAATTGGATTTTCACGCTGACGAACAGGCTCGTGGAATCACAATCGACTCAGCATCCGTAAGCATGGTCCATACCTTGAGTGGAGAAGAATATTTAATAAACTTAATAGATACTCCTGGACACGTAGACTTTGGTGGAGACGTTACAAGAGCCATGAGAGCAGTTGACGGAGCAGTAGTTCTATGCTGCGCTGTCGAAGGAATAATGCCTCAAACAGAAACAGTTCTAAGACAGGCACTGAAAGAAAGAGTTAAACCAATCCTATTCATAAACAAAGTTGACAGACTCATGAAAGAATTACAATTAACACCTGAAATGATGCAAGAAAGATTCATGAAAACAATCACAAACGTCAACAAGCTAATAAAAAGTATTGCAGAAGAAGAATATGGTGATAAATGGCAAGTAAACGTACAAGACGGTTCAGTATGCTTCGGTTCAGCGTTTCACAACTGGGCAATGAGTCTGGATTATATGAAGAAGAAAAATATTAGTTTCAAAGAAATAATCGACGCATATAACAATGACACCTGGCAAGAGTTAAAGAAAAAAGCTCCATTGCACGAAGTTCTACTAAACGCAGTTATCAAACATCACCCTAACCCTGTCGATGCACAGAAGTACAGAATTCCAAAAATCTGGCACGGAGACCAAGAATCACCACTGGGAAAGAGCCTGATGACATGCGATCCTAATGGAAAACTAGGTTTTGTAGTTACAAAAGTAGTCGTAGATCCTCAAGCCGGAGAAATTGCAGCAGGAAGATTATTCTCAGGAACCATGAAGAAAGGAGAACCCCTTTTCATGAACTTAAAAAAACTTAGCATGAGAACACAACAAATATATATTTATAATGGCGCCAAAAGGGAAATTGTAGACAATGTCCCTGCAGGAAACATCATCGGATTAGGTGGTTTAAAGGAAGCATACCCAGGAGAAACCATTACTCAAGAAGAAGATGAACCATTCGAAAAAATTTCACACATATTCGAACCAGTAATAACCAAATCCATCGAAGCCAAAAACCCATCAGACCTGCCAGAATTAGCAAAAATACTTATTCAAATCTCAAAAGAAGACCCTTCATTGGTCATTGAGATCAATAAAGAAACAGGCGAGAACCTGATGAGCGGAATGGGCGAATTACACTTGGAAATCATTGAAAACAGAATTAAAGAAGAAAAAGGACTGCAAGTTCAAACAAGTCCACCAATAGTTGTATACAGAGAAACAATTACAAAACCCAGTGGACCTAGTTTTGAAGGAAAATCACCCAACAAACACAACAAATTGTACTTCACCGTTGAACCACTAAGTCCTGAATTAATTAAAGCAATTAAAGAAAGAAAGATTAATGATGGCAGAGTCAAGAAGAAAGACATGGAACTATGGGAAGCATTAGAAGCCGCAGGTATGGATTCAAAGGTTTCTCGAAAAGTAAGAGATATTTTCAACGGAAACATGTTAATAGATGGTACAAGAGGTATTGTTCATATTGGTGAAGTTATAGAGATGGTCATGGACATGTTTGAAGATGTTATGAAATCAGGACCAATAGCAAGAGAGCCCTGTATTAATGTCAAAGTAACCATAAACGATTTAAAACTACACGAAGACGCAATCCACAGAGGACCCGCACAATTCTATCCGGCAGTAAGGATGGGAATAAGAGGTGCAATGGCACAAGCAAAACCATTATTATTCGAACCAATACAAACAATGAGATTCGAAGCTCCAGAAAGATACATGGGTGAGATTAGCAAGTTAATAGCCAATAAAAGGGGACAATTGCTTGACATGGAACAAGTAGGAGAATCAGTCATTGTTCTGAGTAAACTGCCAGTAGGAGAAATGTTTGGATTAAGCTCAGAACTAAGAAGCGCCACAAGCGGAAGAGGAATATCATCCTTAGTAGACCAGAACTTTGAAAAACTGCCTGAAGAACTACATCAGAAGATAACAAAGCAAATACAACAAAGAAAAGGACTTAAAGCAGACTCGGATCAATCAGAGTGAGAATATAAATATTTTAAAGACGAGAAATGTGGTCCTGAAGAAACCATAAGATATTTAAAGGGTCCATAATTACTCAAACACAATTTAAACTTAAAAAAAGTAAAACTCGGAGGAATAAAATATGGCAAAAGAAAAACCACACATTAACCTTGTATTCGTAGGGCATGTAGATCACGGAAAATCAACAACTGTTGGTAGATTATTATTCGACTCAGGAAATGTCAGCGAACAGCAATTGAGGAAGTTGAAAGAAAAAGCTGCAGAGCTTGGAAAAGGCGGATTCGAATTCGCTTTCATAATGGATAACCTGAAAGAAGAGCAGGAAAGAGGAGTTACAATCGACTTGGCACACAAGAAGTTTGAAACCGACAAGTACTACTTTACAATAATCGACGCACCAGGTCACAAAGACTTCATTAAGAACATGATTACGGGTGCAAGTCAAGCTGACGCAGGAGTTATTGTTGTAGCAGCAAACGATGGAATCATGGCACAAACAAAAGAACACTTGTTCTTATCAAGAACATTGGGTGTCAACCAGTTAATCGTAGCCATCAATAAGATGGATATGAAAAAATATGACGAAGCAGTTTACACTAAAATTAAAGCAGATATGTCAACTTTGATGAAAACCGTTGGTTACAAACCTGATGAAATCCAATTCATACCAATTGCTTCATTACCAGGAGACAATGTTTTCAAAAAAACAGAAAAAATGCCTTGGTGGAAAGGAGGAACACTTTTGGACGCAATAAATAATCTGAAACAACCAGAAAAACCAACAAATCTTCCATTAAGACTACCTATCCAGGATGTTTATAACATCACAGGAATCGGAGTAGTTCCAGTTGGTAGAGTAGAAACAGGAGTTATGAAAGTTGGTCAAAAAGTAATCGCAGTTCCTGGAAGAGAAGGTAAAGGAGTTCCTGGAGAAGTAAAAAGTATAGAAATGCACCACGAACAGATGCAAACAGCAGAACCAGGAGATAATGTTGGATTTAACGTCAGAGGATTCGGAAAGAAAGACATCGCAAAAGGAGATGTTATCGGACCAGCAGAAGCTCCTCCAACGGTTGCAACCGAGTTCACAGCACAAATTGTAGTGTTAAACCACCCAAGTGTCATTACCGTAGGTTACACACCGGTTTTCCACATACACACAGCACAAATAGCATGTCAAATAGTCGCTATTGAGAAGAAGTTGAACCCAGCAACAGGAGAAGTATTACAAGCAAATCCAGACTTCATCAAGAATGGAGACGCAGCAATCGTCAGGATAAAACCAGTACAACCAATGGTCATTGAAAAGCAAAAAGAAATTCCACAGCTATCAAGATTTGCAATCAGAGATTCAGGTCAAACAGTAGCCGCAGGAATGTGCATAGACTTAGTAAAAAAGGCCTAAAACCTTTTTTAATTTTTTTTATGCTTTTCCACAAAAATAATAAATTTTTGGGACATCAACTCCGTTGATTGTTTCATGGTGAATACGAATTTTATCATGTGATAGGTCGCAGCGACACAAATAGAGGACAAACAAAATGCAGAAAGCAAGAATAAAACTAGCAAGCACAAACATTAACAGTATTAATGAGACTTGTGATTATATTAAAAAAGTTGCAGAGAAAACAGGTGTTGTTATGCGTGGACCTATCCCTCTTCCTACTAAGAAATTAAAAATTACTACTCGAAAGAGTCCTTGTGGTGACGGTACAGCAACCTGGGATCGTTACGAAATGAGAGTTCATAAGCGATTGATTGATTTAGGTCTTGATGAAAGAGCTTTAAGATTGGTAATGAGAGTTCCAATCCCAGAAGGTTTAAACATCGAAATTGAAATGATTGACGCCTGATTCTAAACATTTATATATTCCTATTAGTTTCTTATTTTTATGAAAGTTATGTATTTTAAAAGAGTTTCACACGGTATGCACATTCATTCATCCAACTATATGACTGGTGTTTACGTTCCTAAAGAAAATGTTGTTTTAACCACTGAACAACATGGAACTTTTGGAGGCCATACATATTCTATTGTGGATAACAAATTATTTTTAAGTGAAATGCAAAAATTATTGGAAGGAAAAGACCCTGCAATACCAGGAGTGACCTATTCTAAAATGAAAGAGTTCGAATATGATGGTCAAAAATTAAAAGATCTTATTGTCAATTTGAAATCAGAAAAAGAACTTAAGAAAACAAATAAATCCGGAATTGAAGAACTTTTAGAAGCTGCAAAATAATTCTAATATATACGTTTATATACAACTCTTCTTTCCTTATTTATTATGAAACTACTTATACTTGCTGGATATACAAAGGATGAGAGAGAAATTAAGAAGAACAAGCAGAGACTTGATCATAAATTAACCGTTAGTTATTTGGAAGGTCTAAACAAGGCTTTATTTGGTTTGGAGTCGGGCTATTCTATGCTTCAAAGCATGGTTGATACCTACAACAACTCTGATTATATTTCTGAAATATACGTTGTTGGCCCTGAAGAAGAATATAAGGGAATTATAAAAAATTGTAATTTTATTGATTATAATGTGTCAATGTCTAAGAATGTACAAAAAGGATTGTTGGAATTTCCTAATGAAAGAATAGCCATTTCAACATGTGATATTCCTTTTATCACAACAGATCATGTTAATAATTATTTTAAAAGTATTTCACCCTACTCTAACAAGGATTTAATTTTTCAATTGGTTGAACGAAAAAACCTTGTTAAAGAGTCCAGATGGAAACCATTCTATACTTTACTCGATGATAATCAAAAAAAAACCATTGTTCCAGGTCATCTCGTCATAATTGACACCAACTCAGTTCCTGATTTTGTCTATGAGATAGTTGATTTTATATACTATGATTTAAGAGGCACTTCGGTATTTGAAAAAATAGTTTTATCGGCTAAAAGACTTCATGAAGAGAAAATTTTAGGATCAATATGGAGTGGTTTGAAAAAACCTTTATCTAAATTTCTAGGAAAAAGTTTGAAAAAAGAAGAATTAGAAAAACTTGTTGAAACAGTAACCAATATGTCTACACATTTAGAGATTTCTAAAATTCATGAATTCGGCGAAGATGTGGATACGGTTGGTGAATTACAAAAATTAGAAGAATATTTGAAAGCTAATCGCGCCAATTAACTATTACGTCATCTGTTCTTTCGTAGGGTCTTATGTCGCTGTTTTTAATTGAAGTTTCGTTGCCTGCTTTATGCATTAAATAGCCTGTTAGTGCTATCATTGCAGCGTTATCCACTAGGTATTGGTTTTCTGGTATGAAACATTTGGCTTTTCTATCTTTACACATGATTTTAGCCATTTCTTTTAGTCGAGTGTTGCATGCAACTCCTCCACCAAGTACTAATTCATTCTTTTCGCAGTGTGCCATTGCTCTCTCGGCAACTTCCATGAGCATTGCAAAGGCTGTTTCTTGAACTGAATAGCAGATGTCTTCTTTCCTGTGTTTACCTATCACTTTGTTTTTCAAGAAAGTGTGCATTCCTGAGAATGAAACGTCCATTCCTTTGACCGAATATGGTAGTTTAATGTATTTCTTGCCTTTCTGTGCTAGTTTATCTATTGCAGGGCCTGCTGGAAAACCTAATCCAATGTCTCTTCCGAATGTGTCTAAGAAGTTTCCAACTCCTGTGTCCAGTGTTTCTCCAAAAACCCTGTACTTTCCACCGTCATAGGCGATTATTTGAGTGTTTGCACCGCTGACGTAAAGAAGTATTGGATCTTTTGCACCTTCCAGTCGTCCTATTTCAAGATGTGCAAGACAGTGATTCACTCCAATCATTGGTTTTTTTAGTTTTAACTTCAGGCTTCTGGCAAATGTCGCTCCAACCCTTAGACAATGTCCAATACCTGGCCCCTGAGAGAATGCTATTAAGTCTACTTGTTTTATAGTGATTTTGGCTGTTTTTAGGGCTTCTGAGAGTACTTTATCGCATACTTCGACATGATGGTCGGCTGCTTTTGCAGGAATCATACCACCGGTTTTAGTAGTATAGCTATCTTTGACGTTACTCAGAACTTTTTCATTCTTTGTAATGGCAATACCAAAAGTATGTGCAGTGCTTTCTATACCTAAAGTTATCATGTATTAAAAGAAAAAGAATGCTTTCAAAAACTTTTTGGTTTTAATCGTAGTTGTAATTTCTTATTCCACCACATTTCTGAATGTGATTGGTGTATTCTTCAATCTCTTGCCTTTGAAATTCTTCTTCAGTCAAAAGCGATAAAGGTTTTTCATTCTTCAAATACTCTTTTACAGCCACTTTCACAAATGGAGAGTTTGAAATCTCAGTTACTTGTTTTCTAAGGTCTTCTTCGACTCGTTTATCTATACTATCAGACACTTGTTTTGCTTCAGTAATAACCTCATAAGTATGTGTTCTAATATAATCAATTGCTTGTTCTTTTGTGTCAAAATGATTACCGTGAGGTAGAGTTTTTCCTTTAACCATTATTAAGTATTCAGGTCTTTCACAATCATCAATAACACTTTTGATAGACAATTTAATTCCATCTTCAGTTTTGTAAGACACATAGTCATGATATTGACTTTTACTTTCTCCGATGAAATTCAATCCATGTATATGTAATTTAGATGATACTGGTCTTGCATCTTTATCTGGCGTTTTCATTTTATTTCACCTTTTTTTTCATAATTATTTATTGTATTCGTTATCTTTTACTCCACCAATACTTTGAATATGTTCTGTTAGCGAATCTACTTCTACAGAATTATATAATTCTGAGATTACAGTGTCAATAGGTTTATTCTCGTCTACAACTGCAGTTTTAATGTTAACTCCATTTGCAATGTTAATTACTCGTGATATAAAATCACCATCATCTAATTTATCCAGTCTATCGGCAATATTTTTTGCTTCTTCAGTTATTTCATTTGTAAATTCTCTTGCATACTTGACTGCTTCTTCTCTGCTTTGAAAGTTGTTTCTGTGTTGTAAAACTTCACTTCTGACTGTAATTAAATATTCTGAAGCAACCTTTTCAATAAGAACTGGCACTTCATCTTTTGTTTCGTAAAGAACCAAATCATTCTTAGGGGTTGTTACATGATCTATGTATACTAGCCCATCTATGTATAAAGGTCCTGGTGTGAAAAACTTTTTTTCAGTCATTTTATTTAACCTCTTAGTTTCTAAACTAATTTATCTAATGTTCTATGATTATCATATTGTTTTGTTTGTTCTTCAGTTTCTCTTTTCAAAGGTTCATGAGTAAATACTGGTTTGAACATTATATCATTTGGGAGCATAATCGTTCTGTCACCATAATCATTACTTGGTTCTATTCCTAGAATTTTAGCTAGTCTTGATTCGTGTACTTTTGGAACATAACTTGAACCTGGATTATTGTCTGTAGATCCATGAATGTGTAATGGTAATAATCCAATTTGTGCTAATTTTTTTATATTCATTTTATTTCACCTATTTTTAAAAAAATTAAAGTTAAAAAAATTAAAAGTTAAAAGTTACAGCTGCTCTGTGATTGACTATTGGTGTTGCATCTCCATCAGATAATAGCTGTGGGTTGTAACTTACTTTTGTTTGTCCAAAAGTTTTACCTAAGTCTACTTCACCATACGCCCATGTGGCTTCACCATTTGATAATCCCCATGATCCGAAAGTTTCTATTGAGAACCCTTTTGGTAAGTTTGCTTTGACATAGAAGTCTATTACTGTCTTTCCATCAACATGTTTACCATCTACGAACCATGCAGGTAAGTATCCTGCTTTCATAGTTAAACCATCATATAATCCTGGTATTTTGGCTTCTACACCAACTCCTGTCGTTGCGAATGGTTTTCCTGCGTGTACAGACTGTACTTTTGCAGAAATGTTTCCAGTTCCTTCGTTATCTAATGCAATTAATGTTTTTGTATGATTAGATTTTCCAAAGTAACCACCATCTTCAAAGTCTATAAATGTAAATCCGTTGATTTTTAATGGTAGCTTGTAGAACATGTCTACTTGTGGAACTATTTTTGTTTGTCCATCTTTATCATACGAAAACTTGATAAATCCTGAGATTCCTTCTGCGGCTAAAGGTGCTGCGGTTGTGGCTATCATTAATGCAGTTAGACCTGCTGCTGCAGGCCAATATTCTGACAGTTTAGACATTGTTTTATCAAAGACGGAAGAAGATTGTTTTCCAGAAAATTCCAGATGTGTATTCAGATATTCTATAACCTTTGAATATTCATCTTCTTGTTTTAGATTAATTTTATTATTTTTGCTTGCTCTTTTAAACATCTTTTTTTTATTAGTCATTATGTTCCACCTCTTAATAGTAACTATGATGGTAGAACTACTATTTAAATGTTTCTATTTGTTATTACTTATAAGTGACAAAATTACTTTGCACCGTATCTTTTGAAGAATTCATACATATTCACAGCTTCTTTAGAAATATTGCCTTCATCGACGCTGACAGCGTAGTCCAACATACCTATTAAGTCGTTTGTAAGTCTTCTCTGCAAGCCACCTGTCAAAGGAGGATAAGGAAAAACATTTTCGTCATAAATCACTGTAGGAATATTTCTTACAAACGCAGCACCGAGCATAAAACAGGTAGGTCTGTCCCAGTATAAATTCTTAGGAAAATGAACCATCATAAGATCAAAATCATCAATCCTCTTATAATCTTCATAAATATCTTCAGACCTTAAAATGAAGTTTTTATCAGGCCGTATTTTAGAAGCAAACTCTGCAACTCTATCTAAACCATAATTAACAGTTCCTGCAAAATAAACATTTTTTATAGTGCCTAAATTTTCTTTGAAGATTCTCTTTGTTGCAATATCAATACTTTTCTCTTTTAAGAAAGGAATAAGTTGATCATCAATCGATGTAAAATAATAGTCAGATACATCTTTAAGCAATTTTTCTTCTAATTGAGTCGTTTTAGAGCCATTATTTCCTGCATGATTCTCATTGGCAGTAATTATAGAAATCCCAACAGAGTGAGCCGCGCCAACTTCCGCAAGAGTCATAATTCCAGGAGTTTTTCCTTCAGGAAAACACACAACAAATGCATCTGCTTCATCAGTAGCACCATAAATATCGTCAATATTAGTTTTAGCCATGTGAGACTGTCTGTTCAATCTTGGATCAATGAACTTTATTCCAGGCAGAGCATTAATTATCTTATCTCTAAAATCTGTAAAAGATCCTGCCAGATATACACTTATTTGATAATCCATATTAATCCCTAAATTTTGAAAATATCGCTGATTTAAATAGTTTGCTACTTAAGAATGGAAAATATTTATATATGACTATCAATTATCTTTGCCTGAGGAGATTATTATGGACAAAAAATACCAACTAAACACATCTTACAATATTAACTACAATTCTGCAGGGAATGTCGCAAATATAAACGATAAACCTATAGATGGTCTTGTGAAACTCATAAACCGAAAAGAGTTCAAAGTTGATGAAAACAAAAGCACAAAAACATTTGTTGAAAATGACATTGTGTATGTGACGCTGATAAACAATGATATTGTAAGAACTATAAATAAATATTCTATAGAAACTGAGAATAATTTGGAACTAGAATTAGTGAATTGGAATAGGCCTGACAAATCATATGTTGGCAATTTCGGTATGCGTGTGCACATAATTTATGAAACAAATAATCTAAATGACAGTTTGAAAACCGTCAACACCATAAAAAGAATATTAGATGCGTATTACTCAGATGCCAATATCAAAAAGAAAATTATTGAAGATGTTTACAAACATCACTCTGTTAAAAACAAAACTAAATCAGGAGGTTTGGCTGAAAAAGTAGCACAGGCAGGCATTTCTAAAGATCCAGGTTTCATGTATTTTCTTGACCGAGATGGAGATGTCTCAAGAACTCATTATTCTCGTGGAAACAGACACAGAGGTGGAAATGAAAAAGTCAAATGCTTAGACATAAAAAGAGAACCAGGGTATCTTTACTTTATCGACAAAGAGGGCGATGTTGCCAGAACAAAAATCAGAAGAAAATGAACACAAAATACGAAATCATGACTGAATTTGTAATAAACAGTGATAAATATACTGATGTAGAAAGTGAATCATTTGTAATGGTCAGAGAACGCTTTAAACCTTCAATAAACAATGAAAGAAGCTCTATCGACGATTTAATTCACGCATTTTCATACAAAGGAATTAAGATTGAAAAAGAAAAAAGTCAGCAACTTTATTCAGAAGATAAGTACATATTAAAAACTGATTTAACCAATAAAGTTGAAAAAAAAGTATTGCAATACATTTTGAAAAATGATGAGTTAGAAATTAGTTTAAATGATTATTCTACAAAACAACTAAGCAGAACCATGGGCGAACCCATAACTCAAGAAGAAGGAATTACAGTTACAGCAATGTATTTCGGCAATAATAAAATCGCAGGAAAATCTCTCCTTAAAAAAGTGGAAGCAATTATGAGAGAAGTCTACGATGCAGATTATATTCCTAAAATACTAAAACAAAGACAGAAGAATAAAAATGAAGAAGAAGCAAGATCAAGAGAAAGAACCCTTCGAAAAATGTTACCTACTTCAGGAAAAAATACTGCTGCCGATAAAGCCATAAGACATAGAAATAAAATACTTCAAAAAGAACATCAAAGTTTGATAAATAGAAATAGGAGGAGGCATTAGAATGACAGTCGGAGTAAATGAATTAGAAGAAAAGCTTTTGGATGAAAAAATAGAAAGAATTAAAGAACATTTTGATGAAGGTTTAAAAAAAGGTTATATAAATATTCATGCCCCAATATATATTCCCATTCCTAATAAGTATTTTCAAATTGGTGAAATTCTACAAGTAGCAATGGATTTAGGCTATGCAGGTGGCGGATGGGATATGTCTCAAAAAACCTTGGGTGAAGAAATTTACATGGTTTTCAAACCTAAACAACGAGCCATAGATCAAATAGAGAAAGAGAGAAAGAAAAAACTAATGGATGATTAATTCATAATAAAGTTTTTAAACAATTATCTCATCTCATATTAAATGGTTGCATTATTGATATGGATTATTGTTTTCATTGCATCATTACTAGTTTTAATTAAAGCATCCGATTACTTCACTGATTCTGCTGAAATCATAGGTTTGCACTTCGGCATGTCGGAATTCTTAGTCGGAGTTACAATCGTTGCTTTAGGAACTTCTATTCCTGAACTAGCAACTTCTATCGTATCAATATTTAAAGGCGCTTCAGAGATAGTTATAGGCAACGTCATCGGTTCTAACATAGCCAATGTTTTGTTAATTTTAGGAATCTGCGCTATTATCTACGGCAAATTAATAATTGAAACAGACATCAAAACTCTAACAAAATATTTACTGGCAATCTCAGCAATTCTACTATTCATAGCAACTCTTGGTGGAATTATTAATACTTGGAAAGCATGTGTTTTATTAGGATTATACATCTTATATGTTATTCACATTGTTTACACTCACAATGATGTAAATAAAGCCACGAGACCTCATTTAAATTGGAAACCTGTTGTTATACTTTTAGCAAGCACGGTGTTTATTTATTTCAGCGCAGAATATGTCATCAGATCAGTTATAGGTATCAGCGAGATTTTAGGTTTGGGAAAAGAAGTCATTGCAGCAAGCGCAGTTGCTTTTGGAACTTCACTACCTGAATTAACAGTTTCATTAACAGCAGTAAAGAAGAAAAAATTCGACATGGCAGTCGGAAACATTATCGGTTCAAATCTATTCAACACATTGGTTGTTATCGGAATCCCAGGATTATTCGCCAGCTTAACCGTGACAGCAGTCATGGGCACTTTAGGAATAGGAGTAATGCTTTTAGCAACTGTGATTCTCTTAGTATTCATGTACAATAAGAAAATATCCAGACTTGAAGGAATAATAATGGTTATTCTATACTTGTTATTTATTGCAAAACTATTTGGAGCTTTTTAGAATGGACCCATTAATCATAATACTTATCATTAGCGTTCTCGGACCAATCATTGGTTCTGCAATTGGAGTTTTAAAAAAACCTTCTGAAAACTTCATGTATAATCTGCTAGCTTTTGCAGCCGGAGTAATGCTTGCAATATCATTCATTGATCTAATACCTAATAGCATAGCCCTTTCAACTGTTTGGTTGGCGGCTCTAGGTGTTCTTATTGGAGCAGTTGTAATGTATGTTCTTGATAGAGCAATACCACACATACATCCTGAACTAGGAACTCAAGAACAGGGTCAAAAATTAAAAAGAACAGCGACTTATTTGTTACTGGGAATATTTTTACATAATTTTCCAGAAGGAATGGCCATTGCTGCAGGAACAGTTACTAATATGAAAGCCACCTTCGGAATTGCATTAGCAATCGCAATCCATAACATCCCTGAAGGCATATGTACCAGCGCACCCTACTATTATTCCACTAAGAAAAGATTAAAATCATTCTTGCTGTCTTCTTCAACAGCAATACCTCTTTTGTTAGGTTTTATCGTTGCTTATTTCTTATTTCAAAATATTCCTTCAATGATTGTAGGAGTTATTATTGCCGCGACAGCAGGCCTAATGATATACATCTCAGGTGATGAACTAATTCCAACATCCTGCAACAAGAACAGACAAGAATGGAATCACAGCACAATATTCTCACTGATAGCAGGTATTTTATTTGTTATTCTTTTAGGTGCGATTTAGAAAAAACGCCAAAGATTACCTGCCATTGCCGCGTAGATTCCTAAACTCGAAAGCAAAGTATAAGTCATTATTTTCGGATTGAATTTAGGATCTGGTTTTAGATGTTTATCTATGTTTCTATGAAAATAATTTAATCCTCCAAAAATAGTTCCGGTAATAATTGATTTAGAAAACATAAGTCCTTTCTCAATACCCATTGTATCAGCGTAATATCTAAATATAGGATTTGATTCAGGTTCAGTACCAAACAATTTCATACCCTCAACAGTCCCTGTATAATCCAAAATATTGCCTGCTAAGAAAACCCCAGATGCAATCCACAAACCTTTATTCTCTTTCCATGATTTCTTTATTATTTTGCTCAAGCTCATTTTTGAAACCTTCTAATGTTTTATTTCTGTATGCAACCATGTCAAAGACATCTAAGAATATTGGAGGATTAGAAAGAATGTATTTTACTCCTTCTTCAACATCGATGTCCAGTATTGGTTTTAGTAAATGATAACCACCTAAATTAGTAAATCTATCGTTAAATAAATTATCAAAATTTTTACCAACATATTCATCCCACCATACTTCGGGAAAAAATCCATCATCCATTTTATTCATAGTTCTCTCAAAATACTCTGCAATTCCTTCAGTCATCACAAGATCTTGTGGCTCATAAAAACTATCTGTATAATTCTGTGGATAGTCACCCAGTCCCATGCTTTCAGAAACCTTATCTACATAGAAATGACCTAACTCATGATCAATGGCGTGTTTCAGATTGTCGAGAGGTTTATTATGAATCTTTGCAAATACATATGTGAGATTGAGTTTTGGAGGAATGTTGTACTCTGTTGAAAAATCCATATAATCAAATTCAGATTTATAAAGACCTGTATATACTCCTATTGAATCACCTTTCATGTATCCTGGAGGTGTGTTAAAACCAACATTCGGATGTCCTATGTGTTTTATTCCTAGTTTTTCTTCTTGTTTCTTCATTATTTTATCAAGATTTTTCTCAACATACTTAGGAATAGATTTCTCAATTAAAATAGGAGTTATTTCTTTATTAAACTGATAACCAGCATACATAACTGCCCAAGATAATAAAGTATATTTTATTAGGTTTTTCCAAAACATTCAAATCAGAAATGAAACTTTATTTATAAACATTGAGAGAATTATAAGTTTTTTAAGCGTTCTTGAACATCATATTCGTTTATTTCTATGACATTATGTCGCATGTTACTTTTTTCTAATATTATTGGTGTTAGAACTTCGTTGGTTGCTTTCTCTAAACCTTTTATATTCATATTTGAATTGTATGCATATCTCACAATTTCTTTCTTCGCATCATCTGCAACTTTCAAATGTATATTGTGCGTTGTTTTCAACATTTTTCTTTTCTTAGAAAGATAGGAGTTAGGTTTTATTAGGTTCCGATATAATTCATCTTCTGAAAATCCTTTGAACCTGGTTATGATTGGAAATTGTTCTAAGAGTGTTTCTTGAAATCCGTAGTATTCGTTCAATACCTTAGTTAGAATTGGTGGTTTTTCTTTTGGTTTCTCATCCGATGTTTGAAATCCTATGTGTTTTGGAGTTATGGATTGTATTGTTTGTTCTAAATCTTCAAAGCATCCTGAAACTATGAATAACATGTTCTTGGTTGATAATTCATCAGAAACTATCTTACTGCCTGCATAATTCATAAGGTCATTCTGAAAACCTTCTTTTCCAAAATCTAACTCCATTAATGAACTTGAAGTGATTCCTAAAGATTGTATGTTGTCTAAATAGATGATTGTATATTCTGATCTTTTTAAAAGATACTCATCAAATACTTTAAGTGAACTTTGAATATCCATTCCCCTCATAAAGTCCTCAGCACTACCTAATAAAACCGGAACTTTTGCTGCTTTTGCCATTTGAGTGATCATTTTTTTTTGACCACAATCTTTAGGCCCAACATAGAATATATTTGCTTTATAATCATCATCCGGAAATCTCATTCGATCTTTAATATTATCCAATGCGACAACAAGCTCATCTTTAAACTCGTCTTGTCCGTAAACAATTCGGTCTAATCGTTGTCTGAATATTCTAGAAGAAGGTATATGCTTCACCGATTCTGCACCGTTGTCACTCCCCATTATCATAATAAATCAAATGAATATAAAAGGTTTTCTATTCTTGAATAGTAAATGTTAAATAACACTCTTCATTTCTATTATTATGAACCTAGAACAGGAAGCAGAATT
>JBDRGV010000059.1:0-3951 GCA_043817405.1 archaeon
TAGCGCTTTAGTGGTGTCTTGATAAGCAAAATCTATATCTATAAGAGCGATCATAGGATGTTGAAACTCTCTATAATCCTTATAAGGTTCTGTTGTTTCTCTTCCTATAATGTTCTTTATAATTTGTTCGATTAATTCATCAACGTTCAAGTTTTTTTTAGTCATTTTATTTAATGTATAGTTTTAATAATTAAAACTCTATGTTTAATTTTTTTACCTAATAGTTTTAAAAATTTTAGATGTCATTCATTAACCAACAATTTTTTAAACTATTACATTATTTCTAGTAACATGTTCGTGCATAATCTAAACCCGGTTCTTCTGAGCATTGGTCCTTTAGAGATAAGATACTATAGTCTTGTTTACATTCTGGGTTTTTTATTGGCCTACTGGGTTTTATACAAAGTTGCTAAAGAAAAAAAAGTTAAGAATCTCACGACTCTGGCAGTCGATGACTTCATGGTATACTTGATACTAGGAACTATTATTGGTGGCAGATTATTCCACTTCATATTTTATGATCCAAGTGTTATATGGACTAATCCTTTAGAGATATTGATGATTTGGCATGGTGGAATGGCTTTTCATGGTGGTATGATAGGTGCTCTCGTTGGATACTGGCTTTTTAGCAAGAAACACAAAGTAGCATTCTATGATTTAGCAGATATTCTTATGATGCCTCTAGCATTTGCATTATTCCTTGGTAGAATTGCTAACTTCATAAATGGAGAACTATGGGGAACTGTTACTAATGTGAAATGGTGTGTTGTGTTTCCACAAGCAGACAATCTTTGCAGGCATCCATCACAGTTATATGAAGCGTTCTATAGTTTAGGAATATTTTTTATACTATGGTTTATGAAAGCCAAATATAAATTACAGAAAGGAACAATATTCTGGAGCTTTGTACTAATGTATGGTTTATTCAGATTCATAGCAAACTTTTGGCGAGACGTAGACGCAATCACAGGTCAAATACTAAGTTTAATAATGGTTGTAGTTGCAGTTGTATTCTTAATTAAGCTCAGAAAGAAGTGAATAAAGAATATTCAAAGAGTTTTTTTGCGAGTCAAATTTAAATAATTCAAGTGCTTCTTTATATGAAACCCATTTGTAATCTTCATGTTCTAATTCAACATTATCATCAATATTTACAACGGCATCTTTATCTACTTCAAAGGCAAAGACGTATTCTTCAATTTTTTTTATTAAATTTCCTGAGTCATCAAATTTGTCAAAAAAGAAATGATTAACATCTTCTATTATGCTTAGAACTTGTTCTTTTTTTATGCCTGCTTCTTCAAATACTTCTCTATAAGCAGTATCCAGAAGTGTTTTATCTGTTTTTTCAACTCCACCACCAGGAACCTGCCAGAATCCTCCAATCTTAGATATTCTTTTCATCACTAAGAATTCCCAAGTATCATCTTTCTTTCGAAAGATTATTGTTCCAACACCTACGTTTTTCATAAATTGAACAAATCCTTTTTAATTAATAAAACTATCTAAATATTAGAAAGAAGTGAGTGAAGTTTTCTGAAAGATTTTTTTTGTCTTTCCCAATCTAATAATGTAAGTGCTTCTTCAAAAGAAACCCACTTATAATCATCATGTTCTAAATCAACGTTATTCTTGATGTTTACAATGACATCTGGTTCGACTTCAAAGGCAAATATGTATGCTTCAAAATCAACTGTTTCCCCTGTAGAACTTTTTTTGTCAAAACGATAATAGTTTAAGTCTTTTATTACACTTAGTACTTGTTCTTTTTTTATTCCTGATTCTTCGAATACTTCTCTGTAGGCAGTGTCCAGATGTGTTTTATCACCCTCATCTACTGAACCACTTGGAGGCTGCCAAAAATTACCTTGTTCAGGAAGTCGCTTTAGCAATAAAAATTCCCAATCATTATCTTTCTTTCGAAAGATTATTGTACCTACGACGGTTTCTTTCATGAAACAAAAAAACAACTCGTTATTAATAAAAGTTTCCCAAAATAGCAAACCTTAAATATGCTTTTGACATTTTTTTTATTAGGGGGTATAATCAAAATGAATAAAGACGTTATAGAAAAACTAGCAGCTTTAATCACAGTAGCTTTTGGTTTGGTTGCTGCATTAGCTTGGAACGATGCAATTAAAGCATTATTTGTAGGTCCTTGTGGTTCAGAAGGTGCAGGTGCACTTTGTAAATTATCTGCAGGCGGTCCTTGGGTTTACGCAATCTTTGTAACCATTTTAGCTGTTATTGCTGCAATTTGGATTGGTAAAGTTGCTTCAAAAGCTAAATAGAATTATTTTAATTTTTTTTCTTTTTCTTTTTAAAAACGATAGTTTAATATAATTATTCTACTTTACAATGTTATAAGGGTTTAATAATGATAAACGACAAATGTGATCAAACAACTGAAAAAAAGACTTTCGGATATACAGAAGATGAATTATTGCAAATTATTGATAATTCAAGAATTTATTCTCGAAATAGACAATTATCATTAGATTTCGGACCTAAACTTCCTATTCTTGGAGGTCTTGTAGAATACTTAGAAAAAGTCAGTGGAACACTTGAAGATGAAGCTTTCAACAAAATGTTCTTTGAAGGAGTGAGACAGTTTATTGAAGAAGATAATTATGATGTTGTTTAACTTTTCTTCTTAAAAACCAAATATTAATATACTACTTCTACCAATATGGTCTTAAGGGGGGATGATAATGAGCGAGAATAAATGTCCTGTTCACGGCTTGTTTGTTGAAACTACTTGTAGTTGGTGTGGCGATCCCATCTGTAAGAATTGTATTGAATCGAGTAATCTTAGAAAGTATTGTACGAAATGCTACGGAAAACTTACTAAGGGAAGTGTCGCTAATTTCTTAGATAAAAAACCTTGGGGTGAAAAGCCAGAAGGAAAAATAAGAAATGTAACTCCTGGTCTTTCTGAGGAAGAAATTAAGAAAAAAAGACAAATGCTTGAAATTAAGGAGAAAGCCAGAAAGATTATGGGCGAGAACAATCCTAAAACAAAAAGATATTAAAACCATTGATTGTTAAGTTGATTAATGAAAATAGGTTTGGCTTTAGGAAGTGGCGGAGCTCGGGCTTTAGCAAGCATAGGTGTAATTAAAGTTCTGGAAAAAAATAACATCGAGATAACTGAGATTTCTGGCTCCAGCATGGGTGCTTTAATTGGTGCTTATTATTGTGCACACCTAGAAATTGATGGCTTAGAAAAAAAAGTATTGTCCATGGGAAAAAAGGATTTTTTAAAACTGGTCGATATGAACAACCCTTTTAAATCCATGATTAAAGGTCAGAAAATAAGGGTTTTCATAGAAAAATTAATTGGTGTTCAGGATTTTTCTCAGCTTAAATTGCCTTTGAAAATAATTGCTTCCGATTTGCTTAAAGCAGAAGAAGTGATTCTTAATAAAGGATCTTTGACAGATGCAATCATGGCTAGTATATGTATTCCGGGATTGTTTCCTCCTATTCAGAAAGGAACATCGATGCTTGTTGACGGTGGAATATTAAATGCGACGCCCATTGAAGTGTTGAGTACAAGACTCAAAATAGGTGTTGATTACTTGATAACTGAGAAGCATGTTCCAAAATTAGATATTTTCAACACTTTATCATTGTCTTTTAGTTTGATGAGAAAGGTTGGTGCAAGCGGAAAATTAATTAATACAAACAAAACAGTTATTATTCAACCGAAGACAGGTTTGGAATTAGAAGGCCTTATGAGGTTTGATAAAGTGAAAAATTTCATTGAAGCCGGAGAAAAAGCAGCGCAAAAGAGTATTAGGAGAATAAATAATCTAAAATGAAACCAGTTATAATAGTGAACTTTAAAACCTATTCCGAGAGTACTGGAAAAGGAGCAGATGAATTAGCACTGATATGCGAAAAAGTAGCGCATGATACTGGTAAAAACATAATTTTAGCAGTTGAAGA
>JBDRGV010000060.1:0-23790 GCA_043817405.1 archaeon
AGTAAGACTTTGTATTATTTATATTTATTGCTTATTTTTGTGTCGACAATAGGAATATTTAAATAATTCAAAACACATACTAGTATTTTGGGGTGGTTTATAATGGAAGAATATTCTAGATTAGATAAGTTGGTTTCCGGAGGAAAAAGACTTTTTGTGACTGCTTTGGCTGGGTTGACTTTGGCTTCTTTTAATGTGGCTGCTGCGCCCAGTACAAGTTATAATATGAATCCTGATCCTCAAAGTATGGGGCAAATAAGTGTTTTAGATGATAATATCAGAACAATTATAGTTACGCCTGAACGTGGTGATGATCCAAGAGATCCTGACTTGAGTTTTGCAGGATTTTACTCTGATGGTGAAGAGGTTAGTAGTGTTATTGTTTCTGAACTATGGGACGGTTCCAAGGAACACAGGAAAACTTTAGAGTTTGCAGGTGAAATGGTTGAAGAAGCTTTGGCTTCAAACATGACTGGAAATCCGAAAGAACTGTACATTAGAGGTGAAATGCAGAGAAAAACTGCAACGAGTAGAAATGGTGATTTTATAGAGTACACCAGAATGAATCCTTACTACATGGGAATCATCGATCCTGAAACAGGAGAAGTTAAGCCTACTTTTGTTGATGGTAAAGATTCTAAATTGTACAAGGAAAAAGATGGTAAAAGAGTAGAATATATGCTCTGGGAACCGACTGGTTATAGGATTGTTTGGAGTCAGAACTGGAATCATTATCCTGGATGGTCTAATTGGAGTCCTACATGGGATTCAGATGGCGATGGTGTGCCTAATTATCGTGACCCACACCCCTATAGATATGATTTCTATGTTGATGTGAACCATAATGGTATTGATGATCGTTGGGATATAAATTTTGACGGCGCCTATGGCTATTACTGGATTAATTTCTACGACACTAATCAATGGTGGCATATGCATGACCATGTTTATGTTAGTGGTGGTTGGGGTTATTATCACAGCAGACCATACATCTACAATGATTGGCAAAAAAATAAAAAGTCTTACTATTACTTTGACAAAGATAAAAGAGATTTACTGGACTACGAGAAAAATAAAAACAAGAGAGATTGGAATAAGAGACCTTCTAATGTAACGAATCCCTACAAAGATTCTAAACCTCAAGATAGAATTATATTAAGAGATAGAAGTCCTAATCTGGAGAAGAGAACAATTGATATTCCAATGACCAGGGAAAGAACTAGAACTACTCCTAAACCAGAATATACACCTGGCAATGAAAGAAAGCCCTACACAGCTCCTAAGGATGATGGCAGGACAAGGACCAAAACCTATGAGTCCACTACACCCACGGTTCGTGATAGGCCTGATATAAAGGTGTACACACCTAAGAAGCAACCTACTGAAACTAGAACTAGAGCACCAACCATTAAAACAAAGACCACAACCAAGAGTAAAAGCTCTGGATCCAGTGGAACTGTTAAAACCGATAATGGTTCAAGCAATAGTTCAGGCAACAATACTTCAACAAGAACAAGAACTAATACTTCAACCAACAAAAGTTCTAGCTCTTCGAAGAGTTCAGATAGTGATAGCAGTAGAAAGCGCTAAATAATAATTTATTTTTTTAATTTATTTTTTTGTAATTCTCTATATACTTTCATAAATGGTTCTATTCCATTGTTCATGTCAAAAAATAATATTTCATTTACTATTGGCATTGTTTTTTTAGGGTCTTTTGTGAAGTTATTATATAGTTGTGTTCCTAGGTTATATCCGAGTGTTCTTTGTAGTTTTGCCATGCTTGTGAGTTCGTAGGTTGTCATTTTAAGGGTTTGATCAGTATCTATTACTTCTACTAATGTTCTGCCGATGCATCCTTTGATGTAGGTTTTTTCTTCAGGCGAAAGTCCTTGGTTTGAATCTAATAAAACATACATTTCTTTTCCTTTCTCTATTGCAATTTTATTTGAATGAAGAATTTTCATTGTGTAATTATTATTTTCATCATTGGGTTGGTTTTTCATTACTTCTAATCTTAAATTTATGCTTTTCTCCCAATCTTCCAATGTGTCCTCTTCATTTTGATCAGGTCCCATTCTGGAACCAAAAACTCCGAAAGCATGTATTAGTACTTTTGAGAAGTATTCAAAGTCAGAGTTTGTTTGTATGTTGAAGGTGAACGGACTCATTTTTCTATGAATGTAGTTCGCTGCTACTTCGTAGATTTCAGGATAGGGCGGTGCTATTGTGTTGAATATTGCTTCATTGGTTTTGAAATTAAAATAATTAGGTTCAGACATGTCGATTGTAACTTTGAGAGAACCTGCATTTAAGAAATCTTTCGGAATGTCTAGCGCATCAGCTATCGCGTTGATGGCCTGATTTGTTGCTTCTACTAGTGCTTTGCTCATTTTATTGAATTGTTTGAGAAATATTGATTGTAAATGTCCCTGTCCATGAGATTAAGCTTGTAATTCTCCGGAACTACTGATAAATGTATTAGGTCTGGATTTAGTTTCATTGCAATCTCATATGTTGAATTAGCTGCTTTTACTTTTGAAGTGACTGTCTGTCCTTTTTCAACGATGTGTGTATTTGAAAACTTTAGCAGATTAGTGTAAAGTGTCTTTTTTTCGAATTCAAATCCGTTCTTATTCTGTTCTTTCAATAACTTTTTTCTGCTTTCTACTTTAACGACATAGTCCACTGTTTCATCAGGTAGAAGTTCCTTTACATATCTCCATTCTCTACTGCCTGCTTTTTTTATTGCTCTTGCAACTCTTCCTGATCCTCCATTGTAAGCTGCCACTGCTAACCATTCTTCGCCGAATTGATTTGTGAGTTCGTGCATATATGCTGCTGCTGCTTTTGTAGCTTCGATAGGATCATATCTTTGATCAACTGCAGCACCGACTGTTAGTTTTTTGTATGAACCTGTTCCTGGCATGAACTGCCATATTCCTGCCGCTCCTGCTCTTGATTTTGCTTTGGCTTTTCCACCTGATTCTGTACTGGCAATGGCATACATTGTTTCAAACTCAACATCATAGTATTTGCTTGCTGCTTTTTCAATCAAGTCTTCATACTGGCTTACGCCTGAGAATTCTTTTTGAACTTTAGTTTTGTGTTTTGGTGTGGTCAATATTTTTTTTGCGTTATTGTCTATTTCTCTTGTTAACAAATCCAATGAAATGGGTTTAGGGGTTGTTACTATTGGAACTAATGTTTGTTCTATTGTTGGTGTTTTTTTTATTTCTACTGGTTCTGGTGTTTGCAATACATTTTCTAATGTGTCTTTATCTTTATTGAAATAATCTTGTGCTTTATCTATTGCACTTGATATGTTTGCATGGTATAAGAATGGAAGCATTGCGATTAATGTTCCTGTTTTAACATATGTCAATATGTTTGGTGTTTTTCCTTTTGCTTGTTTCTTTACAATTCTGTTTTTTGCATATTTTATGGGTGCTGCCAGTCCTCTTCCGATGACTTTTCTTAATGCTACGAGTGATACTCCTGTTGCTATTCCAATTCCGTATTGTTCTGGCATTGGTGAGTTTAAGAAGTTTTCAAGTACATTGTATTTTTGCAATAACAAGTCTGCTCCTTTGTACATGACCATTCCTTCAATCATTGTGACTAAAGTAGGGTCCAAGTGTTTATCTACAATGAATTTCTTAGATCTGATGTATTTATCAACTTTAGAGATGTTTTTTCCAATGAATTTTCTGGCTTTTTTGAGAAGAGGTTCTTCAGGTTTAGGAGTTTGAACTTTTCTATTTATAGATCTTCTATAATCTGCCATCATTCTGTTTGTGATGTGAAGATTTTCTCCGACTCTGATTTCCTCAGTAATATTGTTTTTTTTCAAAAAAGCACCTCTTTTTTAGATAAAATGAACTTTAGACTATTTAAATCTTTCGTTTTTTAACTACTAAAGAGTGATAACTTAAGAAAGCTTTAAATACATATATAAATTACCTGTAAAAATGAAAGCCGATAAGAAATACTACAAGAAGAAATTCATAGGTATAACAGGTGATTGTTTTCGTTTATCTTTGGCAAATTATTTTCTAGAAATTAGCGATGAAGCCATGGCACAACAAGTCTATGATGATTACTTACAACATCCTTATGTTGGCAATAATGGACAAGCAGGATTGGCAGTTGCCACGAAAATTGTTTCCGACTTAACCAATAACAAATACTTTGCAACTGCTCATGTAGATGATTTAGACAGAAAAGTCAAGAACATAAGTGATCCGAAAAATGTTGCTTTTGCAGGACATGAAAAATTAAAAACCATGAAAGAAGAGTTAGATAAAGGAAGATACTCTAAAGGGTTCTCAAATGCTGATGCACAACCACCTTATATAATCATGGAGAGCTACTTAGAATTCAATCATGCAGCATTATATCTTGGTGAAAATAAATATGTTAATGATGGACATCTGAAAAGAAGAAACCTGGAACCAACAACAATGTACGGGATAATTAACATAGAGAAAAATGACAACTGAATATTATAAACCAGATCGGAAGAATGCATGTTTTCGTTCAGCACTGGCTAATGTGCTGGTGGCATTGGGTGATGAAGAAACAGCTCAAATGGCTTACGATAAATTCGTTGAGCATCGTTGGTTAAAAGGCAAGGGTTCGGTTTCACTCTACACAGCTTCTCAAGTAGTTTCAGACTTAACAAATAGTAAGTATATGGGTGTGATGTATACGAATAATGATAAAATAGAACATTTAGTAAGTGGAGAACCAGGAGATGGTCTTGATGCAAAATTCACAGAAGAATTTGAACGGGCGTTTAAAAAATCACAGTCATTAGGAAGAGTTACTCGTATGAGGGATGTTTCTAAAATTCATGAAAATCTTCCAACAATTGTATTTACAGCTTATAATCATATAGAGTTAAGAAAAGAAAACGGAAAACCAATATTCACTAGAAACATACCTAAAGTTTCTGATGGTCACGCAATGGCTTATGTTGAACCTAAACTAATTATAGATAACGGAATTCCTGTAGAAATGAAATTATATGAAGACTTAGTTTATGGTTATATCAACATCATGAAGAATCCTCTCTTCTAAAACCTTTAAATATATGTACACATTACTTTTCTTTGTATGAGAAAACCGTTTAAACATTTATTGGTTGGTGCAGTAGCTACGGAAATTAACAAAGTAGATCTTAGAGCCAGCAAGAAAGCAAGCGATAATAGAGTTAGTTTAGACTTTGTTGTTCAATGGATTTCTGCAGAAGACTTTGGATTAAAAGAACGAGGTATTATTCCTCAAATATACAAACACAGTCCCGATATATTTGGAGAAGTAGGAATTACAACCCTTTCAGAACCTATTTATCCAGTTGATTATAACGGTTTATTGAAAGCTCAGAGTCACGCACACCAGTATCTTTCTAATGTATATGATTTACCTGAAGATATGGTCATTGAAGAACCACCTGTATACCCTGTCAAAGAGATAAAGAACCACGTGATTTACAGGATACCAAGATATCGTTTCGACAGTAAAGAAATACTCTTTGCAGAGTTGAAATCCACTAAAGATTGTATTAAAGATAAGTTTTGAACTTTTTTTTATAGTAAAAACATCTAAAAAACCGAAAAATATATAAATAAACTCTTCTTCGTTGATTTAAAGTCAACCAAAATAACTATATAATCAACAAAATGGCTAAAAAAGAAAAAAAACAGGAAAAAGCAACCTCTCAAGACGAGAAAATCAAAGAGTTAACGCAAGATTTACAAAGAGTTCAAGCTGAATTCGAGAACTTTAAGAAAAGAACAGAGAAAGAAAACAGCGAATTCAAGCAGTACGCAGAAGCAGACCTTATAAAATCACTATTACCGGTGCTGGACAATTTTGAACTGGCACTGCAAAACCAAACATCCACCCGTGAATTCTTGAAAGGTGTTGAGCTAATATACGCTCAACTCTTTCAAACACTCGAAGAAAGAGGACTCAAAGTCATAGATTCAAAAGGAAAAGAATTTGACCCATTTCTGCATGAAGCACTTCTAACAGAGACATCAAAAGAAAAAGAAAACACAGTACTAGAAGACCTGCAGAAAGGATATACATTGAATAATAAACTAATAAGGCATTCCAAAGTGAAGGTGGCCAAAGGAGGAAAATAAGATGACAAAAATTATCGGAATAGATTTAGGAACAACATTCTCAGCAGCAGCGGTATTAGAAGGTGGAAAACCTGTAATTATACCAAACGCTGAAGGACAAAGAACAACACCATCAGTAGTAAGCTTAACAAAAGAAGGCGAAAGACTAATAGGACAAGTAGCTAAAAACCAAGCCATAACAAATCCAGAACACACAGTCGCAAGTATAAAAAGACACATGGGTTCAGACCTCAAATCACAGATATGGGGTAAAGAATACACACCACAAGAAATAAGTGCAATGATATTGCAAAAGCTAAAAGCCGATGCAGAAGCATATCTGGGTCAAAAAGTAACACAGGCAGTCATAACAGTACCAGCATATTTTGAAGACAGTCAAAGACAAGCAACAAAAGACGCAGGAAAAATCGCAGGTCTGGAAGTTCTAAGAATCATAAACGAACCAACTGCTGCATCATTAGCATATGGTTTGGACAAAGGACATGATCATACAATAATGGTATTTGACTTTGGAGGAGGAACCTTTGACGTATCAATCCTAGAACTAGGAGACGGAGTCTTTGAAGTAAAAGCAACAAACGGAGACAACAACCTAGGAGGAGATGATATAGATCAGATGCTAGTCGAATGGATGGCTAAAGAATTCAAAAACAACGAAGGAATAGACCTGTTAAAAGACAAAACAGCCAAACAAAGACTAAAAGAAGCAGCTGAAAAAACCAAAATAGAACTTTCAACAAAACAAAGTTCAACAATAAACATACCATTCATAACAGCCGACAAAGAAGGACCAAAACATTTGAACATGGAATTATCCAGGTCAAAATTTGAAAAAATGCTGGATCCATTCATAGAAAAACTAAAAGTTCCAACACAGTTGGCATTAAAAGATGCAAAGATAAAATCAGAAAACCTTAACAAAGTAATCTTTGTAGGTGGAAGCACCAGAATACCCATTGTACAAAAATTAGTGAAAGAATTAACTGGAAAAGATGGAGACAAATCTGTAAATCCAGACGAAGCAGTAGCAATGGGTGCAGCAATACAAGGAGGAATTCTTGGTGGAGAAGTTAAAGATGTTCTATTATTGGACGTAACACCGCTATCTCTAGGAATTGAAACCCTGGGAGGTGTACTAACACATCTAATAGAGAAAAACACAACCATTCCAACCAAGAAAAGCCAAGTATTCAGTACAGCCGCAGATAATCAAACAGCCGTAACAATAAGAGTATTTCAAGGAGAAAGAAGCATGGCTGCAGACAATAAACTATTAGGACAATTTGATCTAGTAGGATTACCACCTGCACCAAGAGGCATACCGCAAATAGAAGTGAGTTTTGATATAGATGTCAACGGCATAGTACATGTCGGTGCTAAAGACCTAGGAACAGGCAAAGAGCAGAGCATCAAAATAACTGCGACAACCAATCTGACAAAAGAAGAAATAGAAGAAATGAGAGTAAAAGCAGAAAAATTTGCAGATCAAGACAAGAAGAAAAAAGAAGAGATTGAAACAATCAATCAAGCAGACACGTTGGTTTATTCAACCGAAAAGCTTTTGAAAGATCTGGAAGGTAAAATTGACAAGAAAGAATTCAAAGAAATCGAAAAACTAAGCAAAGACCTTAAAGAATTGCTTGAAAACAAGAATAAAGACGTTGAAGCCATCAAGAAAAAGATGGAAGAAATGAATAAAGTCGTTCAGAAAGCAAGTACAGAAATGTACCAGAAAGTAGCCCAAGAACAAGCAAAAGCACAATCAACTCAACCACAAGAAGAAAAGAAAGACGATGATGTTGTGGATGCTGACTTCAAAGAAGTGAAAGACGACGAAAAGAAGAAACGCTCAAAAAAGTAAATTTTTTGGTGCATAAAATCTTTTATTTTATGCAATCTTTGATTTCTGTTATATTTTAATCATTAATTTTTTAAAGGGGCGAACTTTATAAAATAAAATGAGGATTTCCAAACTTAGTATTAGAAACTATAAGAGTATCAGAGAATTGGATGTGCATGATTTTCAAAACTTAAATGTATTCATAGGAAAAAACGATGCAGGAAAATCCAATATCATAGGTGCTTTAGACGTAGTTTTTAATTCAAACATATTGGATTACAACGGCTCGTTAAAAGTTCTGAAAGAAGACGTTGTTGAAACAATATTTAACGAGAGTCTGCCTTATCAATTCTTTAATAAAAAACATTTAGAAGCTGAAATAACGGTTTACATAGATATAACTCCACACGAACTAAGCAAAAGAGGATTGACAGCTGATACCGAAGAACCTGAGCTGGTTGTTTCTAAAAAACTAATCGGTGAAAAAGACCAAACAAAAATATTACTGGATTTTGTAAGAGTTAACAAGAACGTCATTGTTAAAACTGGCGATGAAAAAAAACGTTTTTTAACCAAAGATGGTAGTTATTCTGACAATTTCGATGCTTGCGTTGGAAAACAATTACTGGAAAGCCTGTTTGATGAAATGTTACTGGTTCCGGCCGATAGAAATATTATCAGAGATCCACATCCATTCTCACAAAAAATGAAGGTTGAGACCTATATAAAAGATTCTTTATTGGCATTGGCCAATAGCGATGATGAAGATAAAAATAAATTATTCTATCAATTTGCAGATTTTATAACTGATATGTCTCCTATGATTGAAAGCATTGAACCAATAATGAAAAATAAAAAAGCCATTGACATTAAATTTTTATCTGAAAAAGAAGAAGACATTCCACTATCAACCATAGGTGGTGGGAATAATGAACTATTAATGTTGCTATATGAAATAATCATTTCGGGAGGCAGAGTATTGGCCATTGAAGAACCTGAAATTCATCTACATCCTGAAGCAGAAAGAAAACTATTCAGATTCATGCAAGAATTTTCTCAATCATCACAAATGTTTGTCGTAACACACTCGCCAATATATGTAGAGCCGAAATCTCTTAGAGGACTCTATAGGGTTGTTAAAAAAGGAATAGAAACAAAACTTTACTTTATGAACGACACAGATTTTGTGGATAAAGATAGATTAACACAGGAATTAAACACTGAAAACTGCGAGATGTTCTTTGCGGATAAAGTATTGCTGGTTGAAGGAATATCTGATAAAATATTTATGGAAGGGTTAATAGATAGATATTGTAAATCTGCAGCTGAAATAAAAGTCATCAGTTCCTACAGTAAGGATAATTTCAAAGTTTACCTTGATTTGTTAAACATATTTAAAATACCCTATGTTGTAATGACTGATTTGGATGCTGTGAAAGGCAGGTATCAAATCAAAATTATATGGAATGAATTAAAAAAACATCCTGAGATAAAATCAAGAGAAGAAAAGATTTCTTTTTTGAAATTGAAGAAAATTTATGTGTTGTCCAAGGGCGACCTGGAAAGATCCTATCCTAAAAGGTTCAGAAGAGGAGTTTCAAAACCATTGGATGCATTATTCGCTGTTCATAATTTAATGGATGAAGATTATTATTCTGTTTGGATGCAAGACATAAGAGAAGTTATAGAGGCGTTGGAGTGAGGTTTTATTTATGAGTAAGGACTATTATAAAATTCTGGGCATTGAAAAAAATGCATCTAAGGAGGAGATTAAGAAAGCCTATAAGAAATTAGCTAAGAAATACCACCCTGATTTGAATAAAGATGAAGATGCCACTGAGAAATTCAAAGAGCTAAATGAAGCGGCAGCTATTCTTGGTGATGATGAAAAAAGGCAGCAGTACGATCAATTTGGTTCTGAGGCATTCAAAGGAGGATTTAACACTTCAGGATTTGACTTTTCATCATTCGGAGGAGACTTTGGAAATATATTTGACCACTTAGGAGATATATTCGGAAGCTCATTCGGATTTGGAGGTAGAGGTTCCAGCAGAAGATCAGGCAGTCATTTAAGAGCAGATATTGAGATTACATTAGAAGAAGCAGCTTCAGGTGTTAAAAAGAAATTAAACATTACTAAGAAAGATTCTTGCGATGAATGCGATGGTAAAGGAGGAACAGGCCTGGAGACCTGTAGAACCTGTCGCGGTGCGGGCAGAGTAACGGTTTCTAAAAGAACACCATTCGGAATATTTCAATCAACAGGTATCTGTCAGAACTGTGGCGGATCAGGGGAAATGGTTATGAATATTTGTTCTGAATGCGATGGTTCGGGATTGGTTCAAAAAAATAAAACCATAGAAGTAGATATTCCTGAAGGAGTTGAAAACGGTTCTCAATTAAGAGTAACTGGAGAAGGCGAAGCAGGATATAGAGGAACACCCAACGGTGATTTATACGTTGTTGTTCATGTAAAAAAACACGCGATATTTGAAAGAAGAGAAGATGATATTTATTTAGAAGTGCCCATAAGCTTTGTCCAAGCAACATTAGGAGCTAAAATAGAAATACCTACTTTAGATGGTAAAGCTTCGTTGAGAATTCCTGAAGGAACACAGACAGGAACTGTGTTTAAAATGCGAGGAAAAGGAATTCCATATTTACATTCTTACGGAACAGGCGACCAACTAGTACAAGTCGTTGTAGAAACGCCCAAGAACTTGAATAATAAGCAAGAAAAAGCTTTGAAAAGCTTTGCCGAAGAACTAGGAGAAGAAGTTGAACCGCAGAAGAAGTGGTTTGAAAAGTTTTTCTGATTATTCATTTCTTTCTTTTATTTTTGTTATGTAAGTATCTCGTTTTAATCCAGAGTGTCCGACAGCGATACAGCTTATCAATGAAGCAAGTCCCCAAATAATTTGATTTTTATTGTTTGCTTTGTTGGACTCTTCTAATTGAGTTTGATATTCAGGATTGTTTCTTAAATCATCGAGTTTTACAATAGCATTATTTGTTTGAGATTGATTTTCTTTGATTTCAGCCATTGTTTTGTCATCAAGTTTTTTCACATTAAATTGGTAATTGTTTTCAATAACTGTTTCTAATTCATTCGCTTCTTGAACCAATGGTGGAATTTCAACATCTCCAAGATTATAAACTGATGCTGCGGTTGCAATTGCACTCACAATTAAGATTTTATGATACAGCTTCATTTTTTTGATTAATATAGTTTTATTTGTGGAGATTTTCATTTTTTATCTCATCATCTTTTTGTTCAGGTTTCTTGTTAGCAACATATACTCCCCCTACAAATGTTGCTATTGAACCTAAGACTCCTAAGAGTCCTAAGTAATATTTTTTGGTGTGGTGTTTCTCGCCTTTCTTCTTGTCTTCTTTCATTATTTTTTTTTCTTCTTTGTATTCATCTGAAGAAACAATACTTTCGTACTCTTTGTTTACAGAGTCTGATAGTTTTACTATTGCAGGCATTTCTTTTATAGAATATTCAACTACATCTTTGCCCATGAATGAATATGTTTTTTGTCTTACTTCTTTTAGTTCCTGTACCCTTTCTACTAATGGTAAAGGATTCTTTTCGTATTGAGTGAGTTTTTCAGAATTGTTAACTGTATATATTGCAGTGGTTATGAAACTAATCATTCCGACATACATTAATCCGTGTGCGATTTTAGTTCTATTCATTTTTCCTTAGTCGCTCTTTTTCCAGCGTATAATCCTAATGTGCCTAAAAATATCATTGGTACTCCTAACAATAAATCATAGTTGAATTCTTTTTTTGCATTTTTCCAATCTTGTTCGAACATGTTCTTCTTTTGTTTGTAAATTGTGTATGATTCTTTTTCATTTAGTTCTTTATTTACTTCTTGATAACGGGCAGATCCTGTAGTGTAAGAAATTATTCTTTCTCGCATATTCTCAACTTCAATTAGTTCTGCGGGTTTTGATTTGTTCACATCCACTAATTGTTCAATTCCATGACCTATGATGACTGCTCCTGAAGGTATTAATGTCATTCCCATAACCAGTCCCAATACTGCCATTTTAGTTTTATAACTCATTTTTTTGATCTCTTAATAGTATTATCGTAGGCTTTGCCTAAATTGTAGTTGAATTTTTCAAGATTTTGAAGATATTCTTCTTGATTTGTTTTCATGTCAGAAAATATGTTTTTTATTTTCAAATATGATTCTTCGATTTTGTTTAACGTTCCATGTATTGTTTTTAACACCCCTGATGTTTCTTTTTTAGTGTTTTGATTGAATATTTTTGATTTGCATTCACCACAATCTGTGTTTTTATTCATGTTTTTTGGTTCGCTATAAACTATTGCTGCCAGCAATCGTTCATCCAGTTCGTACAATGATTTTGTATCTACAAATTCTCCTTTTATGCTTATTGAACTAACTGCTGTGCTGTCAAATAATTCAATTTCAGCTTTCATAATATTTGGTTCAATTCCTGTTTCGTCGAAGTTAAGATACATGTTGATTTTATTACCTAAATTGTTTTCATCTAATTCTCCATATCCATATCTAAAGACTTTTCTCAGATTAACTTCGTGTTCAGAAAGCTCTTCATCTTTCATATTGGTTAATGGCCAGTCTTGTATTGGAATATCTTTGTATCTTGCATGTGGATTACTGAATATCATGACATTATCATTTCTGTATGCGTCTAAGAATTTTCTAGATTCAGGGTCTAGAATTATTTTTTCTTTTTTTGCATTGTTATATATGATTTCTTGTGGTCTTGCAAATGCGAATGTTTTGATTCTCTCCAATAATTCAGGGTCATTCAAATCATATTCTTTCAATGATTTTCCTAAATCGTGCTCATAATCAGAAAGTAATGATTGCTTTGCAGCCGCAACTCTCATTGCAGTGTATAGAACTTTTTTTGCGTGTTTATCTTCTTCACCGAATTTATTGACTAATGCTTTGTGTACATTCAATAAGTAATCAATAGTTTTTTTTTCCAACCAATTTCCTTGGAATACTTCTTCAGGTGTATCAGTGATGAAATCAGATATTCCGTCACCATCGACGTCAGCTCCTTGTTTTAGTTTTTTCATTTCTTGTTCCTCTTTCATTTTTTTATCTCTATGCCACCAAGGGCTTTTTATATTGAAATTAGGGATGTTTACCATTTTATGTCGTGGAAATGAAGATTATTTTATAAATGTTTTGTCATTTTATAGTGGTAATAAGAAAAAATGCTTATTTTAAAGCCTTTTCAATTATATCAGTAAGTTCTTTTTTTAGAGGTGAAACATCTGTTTTATAAGATGTCAATTTAATTTTCTGGATGTAAAGCTTAGGATCAAACATAAACAGGTTTTTTTGAAGAATTGACAAAATAACATCATTCTCAGTTAAACGGTAAGTATAATTTGCATCTATGCCTTTTATGTTCACTTCAGGCAAAGGACTTGAATGTTTATTGAAATAATCTTCAAGAACTTTGTTTGTTTTTTCCATGTATTTAGCAGTTTTTTTTAGCTTTACAAGACTCACATTTTTCACAACAATTCCATAAACATCAATAAATGCATTATAGTTTTTTTCCCCAGCCATAGAAAAAAGTAATAAAACCATTTATATAAAGCTTAACCTTTTTATAATTCAACAACTTTCTCTTTCAAATGAAAGAAGAAGAAGGAATGTTCATACCAAGTGATGATTTGATAAATCTCATTCTCAAAACCCAGAAAGCTTATGTTGGTGATGAAGAAGGAGAAATAGTTAAATCCGCAGAAGAATACGGAGAAGCAGTAGCGAAAGAACTCAAGAAAACATTCAAAGATGTTCTTCCTGCAGGAATAATATCTATCGAAGATATGAAAGTTGAAGAAATAGGTTCGTATGCAGCTGAGTCGCTAAAAAAGTATTTAGGACATTCTTTTACAGATCGCTTCTATGATTTAGTCGATTACAAATTAGAATTTCAAAGTAGAAATTTTGTTTTTATCGAAGAGAATAGAAAATTAGAATTTGAAGCAAAGGCAATGTTTCACATGAGATTTGGATACACTGACAAAGTATACAATAAACTGGCAAGGGAATGGTATCAGCGTGTCAAGAAAGACAAAGACTGGATAGGTCTTCAGTTCAACGTCATTGACGGAAAATTATATGTGAATGTAAATGATGATTATGAAGAAGTTACCAAATCGCTTGATTTAATGTTAGATTCTTTAGATGTGCTGAAAGCTTAACCTTTATATACAACAAAAATTAGAAATTTTTGAGCATATAAATCTTATTTTTACCGTAGATTTATATAATTCTTTTAATTCCCAATTCTAATGATTGAAGAAAGCCCGTTTTACAGACCAAGTAATGAACTGATGGATATGATCCTGGGAAGTGATAATAAATATACCTGTGGAGATTTTAATAGAGACATGAATTCTGTTGAGAATCTTTTAACATTGGTTGCTGATGATGCAAGGAAAAGACACAAATCAGACATGATTCCTGCAGAAGTGTCTGGAGAAAGAGACATGCCTGCTGCAGATTTAGCAGCTTTAGTGCTGGCAGATTTAAAAGCTCAAATAGGCGATAATTTTGACTTAGTAATGCTTAAATATATGGACTGTGAAATAGAACAGGAAAATTATTCTTTTATGTATATAAATAAAGACAAACAACTAAATCCGTTGACTAAAAAAATGTTTCATAAAGCGTTCGGATTTGAAGAAAAAATCTATGATAAATTTGCAGAAGAATACTACGAACACGCCAAAAGGCATACTGATTGGAATTATATGAAGTTTGAAGATGTCGAAGGCGACATATATATTGTTTCTAAAAACAAAGTAAAACGCCCTGTTGTTAATTTGACATCTAAAGTTGTTCTAACGCAAATGCCAGAAGCTTAACATTTATATAGATTAATTTATTTCTAGCTATCATGTTTAAAATAAACAACAGAAAAGAACTTATCGATATAATAATGGCTTTGGATGGAAAACAGATGAAATTAGATGAACTATCATCAAAATTTTCTTGGTCAAATAATGTTTTGAATTCTTATTTAACAGAACTAATGGGTGAAAAAATCATAAAGAAAAAAAGAAAAGGTTATATCATCAATAAAAAAGATGAAGTTCTAGATAAGATTGCGCCCTGGATAAACTATGAAGAAGGACAATTCACAGATATTGCCAAGAACGTTGCAGAAATAATACTAACAAGATCCTATGATAATATGAAGTTAAAAGATGTGATGCTCTATGGTTCTTTGGTTAGAAAAGAAGACGACATCCGCGATATTGATTTCATAATATTTCATGATGGACACAGATTACCTGAATTCATGAGAGACCCTCGAGGCAGAAATGAACAGGTTTATACTAATATAAAAAACAAGAAAATAGATTCTTTTAGTACACTCGAATCATTGGGTTATCCTGGAACAAAAAACATAAACCTAAAGGAGAATTATAATCTGATGAGATCTGAATCAGTGATAGCAAAAGTATACAAAATATTAGAACCATTCAGATTTAAACCCTATAATGGTTTTGTTTCACATCTTGACATTGATCGTACAAAGTTAACCTACATGTTTGAAATACAAACACTTTCTACAAAGCTTTTCACAGATGAAGGAAAGGAATTAAGAGATAGACTTTTGCAAACAGGCAGAGACCCGCATTTCTGGGAGAAAATATTCTCTGAAGGAAAACTTTACAATCAAGAAACTAAAAAGTTCGACATAGAACCTAAAGAAAAATATAATGTTGAAGTTTTTAAGAATTAGATTTTTCAAAGTGACCTAGTTTATCTAATTTATCGTAACTATCTATTCCTCTTCTAACACCTAATAGCATTAATATAAGACCCAATCCCATACCTACAAAATGAAAACTAGAACGGTTATAGAAATTACTTTTTTGATTATTATAATCTGCTAATTGTTCTAGATACTCAGGACTTGCTTTGAGTTGATTTAATTCAATTTGTTTACCTTCCTGAATTACTTTATATTGAGATATATCGTCGGTTGTTAATTCAAATAACTCATCTGAAGTAAATGTATAACTATCTTTTACTTCATAATTTAATTGGTGTGCTTGCTGAACTAATTCTGGCATTTCAGGATAGTTATTTAACGGTGGAACCACGGTAACAGCGGAAAGCACAATGATGGCTAATCCTCCAATAATCATTTTTGGAGCATTCCTTCTTTTTTTTACTAATTTTGCAATATCCGTTGTTTTGCCCATTTCAAAATCAGAAATCAAAAGAATTATTTAAATCTATGTGAGAATTAACGTATATTTCTATAGTTATTGTTTGGTGGTTGATGTTTGTAGTGGTATTCTATGTTATAGGTTTTTTGACGATGAAAATCGGTTTTATGTCCTGAATATGCTGATACTGATTTTTTTGGCATGTAATATTTTCTTAGATCAAAACGTCTTCTGGGAAAAATCTTATAATCGCTCATTGAATCGTTTATCGCAGCCAGTATCAGGGCCAATCCAACTACTCTTTGTTTCATACTCATCTTCTTTTATAATGAACTCCTCTGTTTACTAAATTCTCTAAAGTTTCAAAGTCACTTTCTTTGACTCTGTTCATCTTTATTTCTTTTGCAATCATTTTTTTAATAGGTATGCCTACTGTTAAGAATTGATTGCTATAACTTTCCAACAGGTCAATATTGTTCTTTGACAATCTTTTATTTGGTAATAGAAAAGTGTAGGTTTCAACTATGTGTTGTGGTTTGTGTCTTGTTAATATTTCACGTTCAAATGTGATTTCATAAATATTCATACCTAGCTTGTTTATTTGGTTGTAAAAAGACGTACATTCTTTTTGTGGTTTTGCAGTTCTTTCTTCGTAATTCATTTTAATAAATGGGAATTAGTTAGAATATATAAATTTATACCATCGCTGCACTTAAACCAGCTATAATTCCAAGCACTATTATTGCAACTATCAACATTACTGCAATGTTCAGAATGATTCCTATTAATCCTAATATGAACCCTGTTTTTGAATAGCTTGTTTCTTCAATCTTTTTTTGCTTTGATGAGAAAACCAGAGCCAAGATTGACAATATTAATCCTATTGGTGGAAACATGAATATGAATGATACACCTATTATTCCCAATACTAATGATGCTGTTCCGAGATTATCTTCTGTTTTATTTTTCATGAATATGGTATTTCATTACAATTATAAAAACTTTTCCAAAAACATTAAATACTATGATTCATTCTCTTTTTTTATGGCTAGAAAGGATGAGGGGTTGATAGTTGTCTATGGAACAATGTTTAGTGGCAAGACCACTGAATTACACAGAATTATTAAGAATTGCAGATGGAGTGATGATCAAACTCAACTTTTCAAACCTTTTATCGATGAAAGATTTAGCACTGAAACAAGTCAGACTCATGATGAGGAAGAGTTCAAAGCTATTCCTATAAAGAGTTTGGCAGATCTGACAAGAAAACTGGATAAGAACGCAGATTTCTATTTATTTGATGAGTTTCAATTCTTTACATCTAATTTCGTTCCTTATATAATTGATTTGGTCAAAGAAGGAAAAAATGTCGCTGTTGCTGGTTTGCCTGTTAATTTTAGAGGAGAAACATATCTTATGAATGACTACAAGGGAAATGAATCTAAATACTCTATCTGGAATTTGGTAAATGATGCTGACAAATCAGTACATCTTTCTGCCAGATGTCAGTATAAATATCCTTCTAACAAAAAATGCGGTAAGAAAGCGAATTATTGTCAACGTTTTTTAGATAAAGACATGAAAATATTGGCTCCCTATGAAGATCCTGTTTTCAAACTGGGTGCTGATGACATCTATGTTGCCATGTGTTCTGAGCATTTTGAGACTCCACCTAAAAAGAAGGATTGAAAAGGAATATAATCCAAATCATCATGATGAATGCAAAGCAGAGTATTCCTAATGTTCTAAGAAGATAAATTTGTCTGTTGAAATTCTCGTAGTGGACATTGTACTTATGCAGTGCTATAATTCCTAGAAGTAGAAAAATAAGACTCCAAATAATCATCTCTATCAAAGTATGTAAAAAATACATAATAACATTTTTTATTTGGTTCTATAAATACTTTTCTTTCATAATTCTCAAAAACTATCGTAAAAAAGAAAAACCTTAAATATATCTGTTCCCTATTCTACTCTATGGCTAATAAAAAAGAGGTAAATCATAGTTCGCACGGTGTTTTCTGGATTGCAATAATTCTTCTATTTGGATTGGTTGTGTTCATGGGTGTTAGTGATTTTAATACTGGCGTGGAGAACATGAACACATATGTTCCCACTGCTCTTGGCGGAGAAATAATTGATATTCCTCCGACTCAGAGTTTCTATGTTAATATTGACCAAGTGACTTATATAGATGAAACTTGCGATGAGATCGCGCCTTTAAGTCTTGATCGTATTGATCGAGAAACAAGGTTGTACCAAACCTGTAAAGCAATGTGCTTTGAAGCGGACTTTGAAAGATTCACAGGAAGTAAATTTTGCACGACTGAAGATGAATTAGTCTGTATTTGTGCTTGATTCACTTGTAAGCATCTTCTCTTGCATCATCTATATCGGAATCACCATAATCATCATCAAGTAAGTATTCTTTATGCTTTTTTTTAGCAACGTATTTCTCTATAGGCATCATTACTGCATGAACAACTGCGTCGTATCCAAGCCAGAAAGCTCCCCAACCACCTACTTGTCCTACAGTGTACCAAATTGGATTATTAACTGCAAATTCCTTTATTTCAGGAACTAAAGTTGGCCAATAAAGTCCTGAGACTACACTTGAAATAATGGTCATACTAATTACATCTTTTAGAGTTGTTCTGTGTGGCATGCTAAAAAGAAATTAAAAAACATATATAAAGATTGTTACTTAAAAGTTATTAAAAAAGTCAAGCTATTTAAAAACAACTTTATTTCCTTTATAAAATGAGTGTCAATCAAGAAAAAGAATTACAGGAATTTGCAGACTATTTCTTCAATGCAATAGTAGATAGAACACAACAAGTCACAGGAATAGAAAGAGATTTCAGAGTTCCTGAAGTACATGTTGGTAAACTGATAACAGATGAAGAAACAAGAGAATATTATTGTTCTGAAAATAAAAATATTGAACTAGATAAAATGTTGGAAAACAAAGAAATAGGCTCTATGTTTGGTGGTTTTTATTCTTATAAAAATAATGGGATTCTGCTAAATCCGCACGACGATAATAAAGATTTATTATACCCTGCTCTAGCACACGAAGTGATTCATGCATACAGGGCTCATGTCACAAAAAGAGTTAATCATTATGGATCTGACAGCACATATTTCGAAATGAAAAATTTAGCACAAGTAGTTTTTACGCTTTATGAAAGAAACGTAGAAGAATTCATGGCTGAAATGGAAACAATAATCAGAGAAGATTTATGCTTTGATCATCCGGTTTATTCAAAGATAAAAACATGGGAAAAAATAAATTTGACCGAATCATCATATGTTAAAGATGTCGTAGGAAAGAGAGAACCAGACAAAGGTCTACACCCTTATGATGTAATGAAAATAGCATATATTAACAATAGAGATTCGTTAGCCATAAATTGGCCACACATATTAATCATGAGACCGAAAGATTTCTTTGACAAATATTTTGACCCAATAATAATAAAATATACGCATAAGAAAAATGGTACATAGAGAACTAAAAAACCAAATATATTATTATACAGATTTTTTTTACCATAGTGTTAAAGATAGATTCACATCAGCAGATATTTCGGGTTTTTCAGACCGCGCTCCGACAGTTCTTTTCACAAGCCAACTTTCAGAGAAAGAAGAGAAATCCCTTGACCATTATATAAACACAGATGAAAGTGAACTTAGTACAGAGGAATTGATGAGAAGAAATAGATTGACAAATAAATTAAACAAAGGATGTGTAGGTACTGCTTTCGGAAGTAAATATAAAAGAGGTCAAATATGGCTTAACGAACATATTATAAAAAATGATATACCATATACTGTTCTGAGTCATGAAATAATGCATCTCGTAAGAGTCGCTTTTTTAGATTCAGAATATGATATAGCAAAAAAAACTGTAAAAGGACTCGCATCTCATGAACTTGTGGCTGTTATGGAACAGGTTGTAAGACCTCAAATCTGTAAAACAGAATGGACACAAGCTGCTGAAAAAGAAAACCAATGGTTAGAAAAATCTGATTCAGAATTATATGAACACTTAATTGAAAACTGGAATAAAGAAGATTCTATTAGACCATATTTTTTGTCAGAACTGACGATAAGAGCCAATAAAAAAGAACTTGAATCTGATTGGACAGATGTTGTTATGTTGCCTTTAGAAAAAATAGCTGATAAATATATTAAACCAATTCATGATGAAATAGAATTTTTTGTAAGCAAGAAATTATGATGCCAGGTATATCTTTATAAACTTGTCTTAAATCCTGAATGTACGTGAACGTTAAGTTGAGTAATACATACCACGAAGCAAAGGACAAAATTCTGAAAGAGATAGAACCCTATCGAATTTCTAGCGAAGGTGAATTATTACCTGAAGTTGAAGTAACTACTATGAAAAAAGAATGGAAAAGTGCTCTTAGTAAAACTTATGATGATATTATAAATATAAAATTTAGAGCTCTTAACCCTGATTTCTATAATATGTTAAAATATAGCTCAGGTATGTTGGGTGATGTAAATATAAAAAAGCGTATGTTTGGTAGTTTGATTTTAGAGTCAAATAGTGGATTAAAAATAGTTTTTGATGAAAATGATTTTGCCTTTAAAGGCGAAGGTATTTATGCTAATAAATCTATACAAATTTCTAAAGACAAATCCATCGATGATAGTGAGATAGAAGCAATTATTGAATTGTACAAGATGGGTAATTCTGTTCAAGAAATAAAAAATCCTGAATATGAACTAATGATGGATGGTGTAAAAGTTTACAAACCAAATAAAATGTTTTCATGGGATTATCTTGCTGGTTATCAAGATATTAAAGACGCAATAAGAGATACTATTATTCTTCCATTAAAAAATTCTAAAGTATTTGATGATATAACGAAAGGCACTAGAAAAAAAGTAGAATCCAATAGACCAAAAGCAGTTTTATTTGAAGGTCCTCCGGGAACCGGTAAAACAACATCTGCAAGAATTATTGCCGGTGATATCAATGCTCCTTTGGTTTATGTCCCTTTAGAAAGCATCATGACTAAATGGTATGGTGAAAGCGAGAGAAACTTGGCCAGAATATTCGAGAACTGTAAAGCAATGGGAAATACTGTAATGTTTTTAGACGAAATAGAATCATTGGGTGCTTCAAGAGATGGTAATACGCATGAAGCGACAAGAAGAGTTCTTTCAGTTCTATTAAGAAAGATAGACGGTTTTGAAGTAAACGATAAAACAATTCTAATAGGTGCCACAAATAGGAAAAATGATTTGGATGCAGCCCTTCTAAGCCGTTTTGATAGAAGTTTATATTTCAGAATTCCTAATGATCTAGAAAGAAAAGCAATCTTTGGAAACTATGCAAAACATCTTGAAAATCCTGAACTAGAAATTCTTGCATCTCAATCTAACAATCTTTCAGGCAGAAACATAAAAGATGTCTGCGAAGATGCAGAGAGACGATGGGCTTCAAAAATTATCAGAAAAGAAGTTGACAAAAAAGAATTACCAAATACAGAAGAATACATAGGTGCTTTGAAATCACGTGCTAGTGAAATAGAATTCTCAAAAGAAGTGAAATCATAATGAAAGAAATAACAAAAGGAATTATAACTGTTGTTCTAAGTCTGGCTATGGGTTATGAAGTCGGAAGAGTCTTAACTGAAAAAAAGATGGAAGACAAAATAGCCGAAGGCATAGAAACTTACTTTGAGAAAGAAGATAAGAAAACTGAAATTGCAACATTTGGAGGAACAATTACAACTTTACAAGAAATTGAAAGTAAAGAAGAAAAAAAAGCTCTTGAAAAAACAAAAAAAGACAGCATTGACACTTATTTAGCTTCTAAAGCAGGGTTTGAATTCACACCTCCAGATACAAAAATAAGAATGGACAAAATAGCTCCTAATCTGCCTGATATTGGTTTATTCTACCGAACAACAGGTCTTGAAATGACATATAATATTACAAATTATTATGGAGATCCTCAAGAGAATTTATGGATGCAAGGCTATGATAAAGAAACTTATGCTTCTTCAAAAGCTTACATGGGAGATAAAACCCATAATGGTACTATAGACTTTCTGTTATTGACAGATGATAATAATAATCAATACATTGCAATGCATCTCTTTAAAGATGGTTGGGGTTTTACTGGAATTGACGAAGAATCAGGCATGAAATTCATAGAAGAATTCAATCAAATCTATAAAGACTTCAAAGAAAAATATGAAATTGATGAAAGAGTTGCTTTGTACGAAAGAAAGCTTGAATTAGAATTTAAAGAAGCAGAGAATCCTGGTGTTTATGGTTATCAAGAACCTACTTCTCATGATTAATGTCTTAGAAACTTCTCAATTATTTTTCTCATTTTTGTCGTTGTTGCTCCCAAAGGATCTTTGTAAAGAGGTTCATATATTTTTGGAGTATTATTTCCTTTTCGAAACTCTTCCTCTGCTTGTTCATAGAGTGGGTGTTTGCTTATGTCTTTGTATAAAGGCTTAGTAATGCTGTTAAACCAATAAGGCATTATTGGATAGTCACTTACAGTTGTAATAGAATTAAATCTCTCAGGCATTATCGCATCAACCACTTCAGATATTTCTGACATAAGAAAAGGTTATGTGAAAGAGTATTTAATATTTTTGTTTAATCTCTTGCATCCATTATGGTATTTTGCAATAGAACCATTCTTTTTTTTAGATTCTTACTGTCTTTTTGATATTTTGTTAAAACTTTATTTGCGTCTGTATAAAATGATTCTGGACGTTCATCTGGTTTTTCTTGTTCGGCAGTAATCTCGTCCAAATAAATGCACATGGTTTCAAAGTCCGGCTGTATGTATTGTTTAAAGAAGTTTGCTGCAGTATAATTCATCGAAGCAATTCCTTCCAAGTTCTCTGCTTTAACATCTAATAATTCGAAGTGTTCATTATAGATTGTGTTTTCAAGATGAATGTGCCTCTTGTTTAATTTTAGAAGTTCTTTTGATACTTTACTGGCTAAATCAAAAAACTTTTCTTTTTCACTCATAGAAAAAAGAAAGTAAAAGATATTTATAAATCTGAGCTATCTAGTTTCTATTCTCATCAATAAACTTATTCACATAATTTATTCTTTCAGAAACATTGTTTAGGTTGTCTTTCATTACTTTTATCATAGCAATGTTTTGTTTAAAAAATTCTGGTTTCATCTGACCAAAGTTATAATTTGTACTTTCGCTAACAATATAATATGCAACCATCTTCAATTCATTTCTTATATGTTCATTGACAAAGGTTGTAATGTTGCACAGGTGTGGTGGCACTCCTTTTACTTCTATAGGCCATATGACTCTGTAACTTACATTTTCCTCAAACAATCTTTTATAGACAGATTGAGATTGAGGATGCATTTCTTTTAATTTATCTGCTAATTTAATTCCTTCTAAAAGAAATTCTGCTTCCTGTTCTAGGTTCATAATAATAGAAATGAAGAGTGTTATTTAACATTTACTATTCAAGAATAGAAAACCTTTTATATTCATTTGATTTATTATGATAATGGGGAGTGACAACGGTGCAGAATCGGTGAAG
>JBDRGV010000061.1:0-24646 GCA_043817405.1 archaeon
GATAAAAGATTTGGAAAATGGGCTCTTAACAAAGTAAAAGAAATGCACGAAGCAAAAGTATTAGGGCACATTCACCTGAGCGATAATTTTGGATATGATGATGAACATATAAATGTAGGAAAAGGAAACGCTCCAATAAAAGAAATAATGGCGTTCATGGTTGAAAAAGGATATAAAGACTTTGTAGCAGAACCAGGAAGCTATAATCCACAAACAGTACTACCTGAAGCATGGTCTTTTTTCGGAAGCCCAACCTATCATATACAAGGCGGTGGACAGGGAAGATTCAGTCAGATGCATAAACGTCATTTCGGATACGATGCACCACCAATGTACATAGTTGGAGCATATTCACCATCAAACGAATGGAAGCTATGGTCAGAGGTTCCATTAGAGTAAAATTTAGTTCTTTTGGTATTATTTTTTCGATAGATTTATATATTCATTGTATTATTAATAATACATATGTATAAAAAACTAAGTATAACTGAGAATACTTTGCAAGTTCTTTCTTTATTTACTAATTATGTTAGTGGAGAGTATTATATCAGAGAAGTTGAAAGATTGTTGAAGATAAGTCCAAGAACTGCCCAGCTTATTCTTGAAGATTTAGAGGATAAAGGGGTTATTGAATCAAAAACAAGAGGAAAGATAAAAACCTATAAAATAAGATTAAGTGAGCTTACTAAAAGATATATAGTTTTTGCGGAACAATATAAGACAATTACATTTTTAGAAGATAATCTTATGATAAAAGAGATTATAGAGAAGATAACTCCGAATATCAGAGGCATAGGAATTATTTTTGGAAGCTATGCTAAAGGAATGGAGAAGAAAGAGTCAGATCTGGATGTCTTTGTGGCAGGAACCTATAATCAAGAAGAAATAAAAAGAGTTTCAAAAAATTTAGGAATTGATGTAAGTGTAAAATGTTATCCTATAAGGATTTTTGAAAAGAACATAAATAAAGATGTGTTATTGAGAGAAATATTAAAAAATCACTTGGTTTTTGTTAATGCGGAGCAATTTGTAGAAAAGGTGCTGAAAAATGGATAAAATAAAATGGTGTATTAAAAAGAAAGAGGGATTAGGTTTGATTGAACCTAATTCAAACCTTGCAGAAGCCTATATTATAAAAGCTGAAGAAGCTCTTGAATCAATGAGATTGAATGTTATTAAAGACTGGAAAATTTCAACAGCTTATTATACAATCTATTTTTCACTTTATTCTATTCTAACTAAGATAGGTGTCAAATGTGAGATTCATTCCTGCACAATAGAATTTGCCAAGAGATATCTTAAAGATTATTTTAATGAAGAAGAATTAGGCTTTACTGAAGATTCATTAAAGGCGAGAATCGATTCTCAGTATTATATTGACAGAACAGTTCCTAATGAACAATACAATAAAATGATGCTTAAAACACCTGAATTTTTGGTTAAATGTAAGTCGATTCTCATAAAATTAAACGAAAAAAGAATTAACGAGATAAGAAACAAATTTCAAGCAGAGATGAAATGAAGTTGAAAAGGAAAACAATTGAAAAAGAGGATGTGAAAGACTTTTTTTAAACATAAAATTTATATAGATTACAACACTTTAATACAAAAAGAGAGGTGAGTTGTTGGAATTCGACATTCAAAAGAGGAAGAAGCATAACTCTGAAAAATACGAAAAAACTGATATTGATTTAGCCTATGAGTTTTCTAAGAAAGTCTATAAAGAGTTTGGTAAATTCATAAAAGCAATAGTTATTTTCGGAAGTGCTGCTCGAAAGAAACATAATTCCAAAGACATAGATATACTTCTCATTGTAGACGACATCTCAATTGTTATGACTAAGGAAATCGTGCAAGCCTATAGATTAATAATTGCAAAGGTTGTTGGTGATATTTCAACAAAATTACACATCACAACTTTGAAGTTCACTAATTTCTGGGAATATGTTAGAGCAGGCGATCCTGTCGCAGTTAACATATTAAGAGATGGATATGCATTGATTGACACTGGTTTTTTTGAACCATTACAAATTTTATTATATCAAGGAAGAATCAGACCAACACCTGAAGCAGTGTGGACCTATTTCAACAAGGCTCCGGAAACCATAAAGAATTCTAAATGGCATTTATTGCAAGCAACCGTTGATTTGTACTGGGCAGTTATAGATTCTGCACATGCGGCTTTGATGAAAATGAATGAAGTTCCACCATCACCAGAGCATGTCGATGAAATGATGGAAGAAAAACTAGTCAAGCCAGGTTTCATTGATAAAAAATATCCTGGTGTTATGAGAAGATTCTATGATATTATGAAAATGGTTTCCAATAGAGACATCCAATCAATCACCGGTAAGCAATATTCTGAGTATTTGAAAGAAGCTGAAGATTTTGTTGAAGCTATGGAAGAATTCTTAAAAAAATAGTTCTTAGAAAAAAAAGATAAATAAAAAAAATTAGTTTTACCCTCTTACAAGGAATCTAACAACCAAGATTACTATAACTACTAAGATTAAAATGTTTCCCAGTATTAATAGTGTGGTCATCCAGAAATCTGCGTCCCATTCATTGTCGACTAATTCTCCGCTATCAACGAATTCTTCTCCAACTACTTCTTCATCTTCAATTGGAATTATGACAATTGGTGGTTCTGCAATTTCTTCTTCCTCTTCTTCATCTACTACAACATTACAACCTGATGGTACGTTTAAGTAGACAAACTTGCTATGAGTTTGCTCATCAAAGTCCATGAAAGCTGTTAGTTCAATTACATGAATTCCAGGAGTTGTTCCTTCTGGAACTGTAATCTGATAGGTTCTCAGAATTTCATCATCTTCTCCGATTTCTAAGTATGAAACTCTTTTTTGGAAGTTTAGACTTGGTGCAACTATTTCGATTGCTGCGTCATCTTCGTCTTTAGTTCCAACATTTGTAAGTTCCACTTTTAGATCGACTGATTCGGCTCCACAAACTAAAGTTTCAGGCATTAACTGAGCACTTGTTATGATAATTCCTTTTGCGTCTAATTGGAATTCAATAACCCATGTTTCACCATGCATTGCTCCGTTTTCGTCTTCTCCTTCAACTTTGATTTCAACATCATAGTCATCTTCATCTGCATCCACATCAATGGAGAATGAAAATGTTACTGTATCTCTATCTCCATCTTTGATTTTTGAGATGCTATCATCTTCATCGATATCTAAATCGTCGTTGTAGATTGTAACTTCAATATCTTCAATATCAATACTACCATGAGTGTTTTTCATCTCAATTACTATTTCTATTTCTGATGCTGGAAAAACGTCAATGCTGTCTCCATCATCTACACTATCTGATTCACCGTTGACAGAAATATCCATGTTTTTGATAATTAAGTTATTTTCTGCTTCTAGAGTTAGTGCTGATGTTGGTGAAGTTGTTCCATCATTTGCAGTAATTACTCCTAATGTACCGATTCCTGCGTCGAAATCGTCAGGAACATAGGCTCTGACTGTTACTGTTGCTGTTCCATTAATAGGTACATTAACAGTTGTTGGCGTATATGTTACTTCGTAAATGTCATCAGCTGTATCGCTGAAAGTTATACCTGTTAAGCTAACATTTCCTGTGTTTGTCACAGTTAATGTTGCTGTTGTGTATTCTTCTCTTTCCTGTGAGACTCCACCTAGAGCCACGTCGGAGATTGAGAATGTTGGAGCGGCTGAAACTACTGCCAATGCCAACAAAAACACTGTTAAAAAAATCAAAAATTTCTTCATTTTCTTTACCTCGCGAGTTTTTTATCTATTTAAGAGTGACAACTCTTGAGATTAGAAAGTATAAAGTACTATATAAAGGTTTTCTTTTTTATTGAAAAAAATTATCTTCTTTTGTTAAAATTAAAAGTTTCACTCAAATCAACCTGAGACTCAATCATGGATTCAGCAGATTTTCTACGCTCTTCTTCACTTTTCTTCTCAGATCGAATTTCTCGAGTCTCATCAACCTCATAACCGTCATCCACAACTTCAGGTTCAGGTTTAGATTCAGGAGTAATTTCAACTTCAGATTCAACTTCGGGCTTTGCAGGTTGTTCTGGCTCTGACTCAATAACAGGTTCTTCAGAATCAGAAATAACTAGTTCATCCACAGGGTCAGCCGCGCTACCGTAAACCCTATCGGCATCCTCAGCCATGAGTTCATTAACAGTTTTATCAGCATCCAAACCTTGATCAAAACTTGATTTTATAACTGCTTCTTGCTGTTTGTAAACTTCCTCAACATTAACCTTGCTCGGATCAGGAACTTGTGGTGCGGGTTGTTCTGACTCAATCAGAACTTCAGAAGGCGTTTCTTCTGTATGTTCTGACTCAATCGGAACTTCAGAAGGAGTTTCTTCTGCATGTTCAGGCTTAACAGGAGATTCTACTTTTATTTCTTCTTCCACTACTTCTTTCTTGGCCCGTTCTACATTAGTAGAATTTGTTTCAGGTTTAGAACCTTGCTCATCATATGATCGTTGGACTTTACCGGCAGTTTCAGTCATCTCAGTCGCCATTCGCACAGCTTCAGTATCTGACGCTGCCAAGCCATTTTTTCTCAAAGTCTCTGCTAATTGTTTCACTCTTGCATCTTGTATATTTTCAAACATTATCGTTACCTCTCATATATTAGTATATTGTTTAGTATACTGAATATTTTAACAACTATTTATATGTTACGGTTTTATGAATTTATATTTTTTAATGCTTTAGAAGACCATGTACTACCAAATTTAGAATCGCCGTACATAAGCAAACCCGCATGTGCTGGAGGACAGAATTGCACAACATTACTTCTTTTGACAAGATAATCAAACAATTCCCCTTCAGTTGCAGGTACAAATACAATTCCAATAGCATCATTAGGTCTGTTCTTCATAGGTCTGGCAGAAACTCCTTTCATAACATATTCAGAATCGACAAACGCAGATACAGTACCAACAATGTCCGGTTTGCCAATTAATTCTTCAGTATCTTCCGCAATACCATAAAATCTAAAAGAGTTTTTATCAACATGTCCTGGAGCAAGCACAATTTCATCCAGCATCTCATCCAGTTGATGGTTAACAATATTAGTATTAGTGAATTTAGGGTTTCCTCCTTGTCCATAAAGCCTTCCAGGATAAACATTTGTTCTTGCACCTCTAACAGTCAAAACCAATTGATCATCAGTAGTTATTACAAAAGTGCAAATTCCTAAAGCAGGATTTGGTTTTTCAATTCCTTGTTCTTCATATAATTTTGAAATCTTTTTATCTTTAAGACCAGCTATAAAAGGATAAAAAGTCTGAGCAACTTCTAATTCAAGATTAGTTTCATAATAAGCAGACGAATAAACGGGACTTTCATTCGCATACTTTAAAGTTATAACTGGACCAGGCCACATTTTTGGTTGATTCTTTTCATACAATGCATTTAGTGGATTATTAGATTTGTCCAGATGATATGGCTTAATTTCTTGAATAATATTTTGTGAAGCAAGTTCTTTTTGTTTAGATAATAACTGTTCATCCCAACTAAGTCTTATCGCTTCATCAACACCTTCTGGTATTCTCATAATTACTTCTTTAAAAGTAATATGTTTGCTCTCTTTTGCAGGTATGAAATGTTCACTCTGATTCCAATTTTTAGTTTTCATAAACTCACCTCAAAGAGTTTATGGACTAAAAAATTCTGATTTTTTAATTTCATAAAAAACAGAAATGTAAATTTATTTAAATACTTTAACCAAACAAAATCAAATCTTTTTCTTCATCAATCTCTTTTTTTACATCAAAGTTTTCTTTAATGAAAGTTTTTATCGCTTCAAACTTATTTGATTTCTTCAACAAAGAAAAAGCAAATCTTCCACTGCCGACTCTTTTCATCTCCAACAAACCTTTTTTGTAATCTTCAAAGTTATGAATTGCAGTGACTGAAATAACAATGTCAAAATAATGATCTAAAAAAGGAATTTCTTCAGCGCCTACTTTCACAGTTCTAAAAGAACATTTCTTAAGCAATTCAGCAGAAGGATCTAAACCAATAATCTTACATTTGAAAACTTCAGATGAAAAACCAGTACCACAACCAACGTCAAGCATCAAATCATCTTCTTTAACCTCAAAGTTTTCCTTGATTATATTGAGTTTTTTCAATTGCTCTTCCTTGTGCAAAGTTTCATAACCATCAGCAATATCATCATAATAGGTCTTCATACTAAGGTGAAAGCAGAAAGATTTTTAAAACATTTGTTGTTTTCTTCAATCGTTGGGCTTGTGGTCTAGTGGCTATGATGCCGCCTCGACATGGCGGATATCCCCGGTTCGAGTCCGGGCAGGCCCACTATTTTTCTAATACATATATATTACTATAAAGAACAATGTTCAAGAATAATCTTAATTTTTATCCACAGGAACAAGAATATGACTTAAGTAAAAATTAATAGGTTTTTTTGATAAAAAATTTTCACCCCATCGAAGAATGTTAGCCGACCAGAAATCCTCAGATACCCAAATTCCTTGAATACCATCCAACTCAGAATATTTATCATAACCATAAGACCTTGCATTACAATCATAGATTAACAGTTCCTTGTTTTTATTTTGATCATACGCAATCGTGTGTTTTGTTGAAAACTCTTGTTTATCATATTTTAAGAATCTGACTTCTGCAAATCCTGTAGGAAATTTATCACTAATTGAAATTAAAGATTTAGTTTTTTTACCTAATTGAATCAATTTATGCGGATTCCCTATTTGTGCTAAAGCATCCAGTGTTCTTTTCGAGCTATGTCTTTTTTTTTCTTTCCATAAAGGAAGTAAGTCAATTGCTTCTGCTGTAGAAATTTGTAAATATGCAGCTATTGCAGACGGACCACAATCAGCACCAGTATTCGCTCTATCTATCGGAATTCCTCTTCCAGCAGGTACATAGCACCCATCATAATACTCAGAAATATCACAGGAATACGGTCCTACACCATTTCCAAAATCACTAATATATTGTTGTTCTTGTTCATCCATATCAATAAAGAATAATCTTAAATTTTTAAATGTTTATTCTCTTTAAAGACGATTCTATTCTTTCATCAATACTTTAAGCATTGCAGCGAAAGCAGGTCTTGTAATGAATACTCCTGCAGAAACTCCCAGTATGGTTGTAATTGCGAAACCTTTCAACAGACCAGCTCCTGCGAACCATAATGGAATCATAGCAACCAATGTTGTAAAATAAGCAGCCATTATTATGAAGAACGCGCTTTTTATTCTGTCATTCCATGAAATATAGGCTGTTTTTGAGCCTTTCAAGACTTCGTCAGCAATAACTATTTGATGATCTACTCCAGTTCCTATGGCTATTATTATTCCCGCAATTGCTGCCAAATCAATGTTCCATCCAATGATAGAAGCTATTCCTAGAATTATAATTGCTTCAGAAAACATCGTTATAATCATTGGTATGGATACCGATAGTTTTCTGTAAACCACGAATACTACTAATGCCACTGAAAGAATTGCAAACAAGCCAATCATTATTGCATTCTTGATGAATTGCGCTCCAAGAAGAGGTGATATCGCATCTGTTTTAACAATTTCAAGTTTAACGGGCAAACTACCTGTGATAAGAATTGTTTGCAAGTGATTCATACTTTCTAAAGCGTCATAGGATGCTTCTTGTTCTGAAGTTCCAAATCCTCCACCAGAAATAGAAATATCAGTTACTGCATTTCCTCCTAACTCGGCGCCTATTCTTAAAGTGTCAACCAATTGATCATCCAAGTATAAGTAAAGTGATTCATTAAGATATGTTTGTGAGCCTTCAACCACAGTGGGTAAATATCTTGTGGCATCCGCCTGTTTCTGTGCGGCTTCAGGACTTAGTGAAATAGTAAATCTGAATCTACAACTCCAGGAATCATCACCGGCTGGACTACAACCATAATTAGGATCAATGCCTGAACAATCAGCACTTCTACAAACATAGGTTATGTCTTCTCCGCCTTTGAAAACAGTTACTGAACCTACTTTAGCTTCAAATTTTCCTTGACCTGCAAGTAATTCTCTGACTTCTTCTTTATTGGCACCAGCAATTTCTACAACTATGAATTCATCTCCTTTCAAATCCTTTGTAACTCTGACAACTATGTCGCTCAAACCATAAACATTTAATCTTTCTTTAATGTTTGAGACAACAACACCTAGTTCATCGGTTGTGACTTTTTCTTCAGGTTTTAGGATTACTCTTGTTCCACCTGACAGGTCCAGTCCTTTTCTCAGGTTATTTGTTGGAGCATCATAAACCACCAGTCCAATATCTTCTGTTCCTATCAATTCTTTCAACAATTTTGGAACTTCAACCAGTTTAGAAACATTAATTGTTTGATTAAGTTCTTCATCAAAAACTTCTTCAATTACTTCAACTATTTCTGTTTCATTGAGAACTGTTATCTTAAATTCAGGTTTGGTTGTCAACCTATAGAATTGTTCATTCGTTTGTATGGTTATTGTTGTATTATAAGGAACATTTTCTACAAAGTTGTAATAATCTAAAGCGTTGGTTATTGGTTGATTGTTAACTGCAATGATGGTTTCCTTACTCATGGGTGTTCCACCAGGCGCAGGACCTTCAATGCCTGCTAGCGATGCAGAACTATTCTTGTCCACAAATCTAATTGTGGCTCCTTCATGCCAAGGATTCGGATTAATACTTAAAATAGCTAAGATTAATACGGCTATTAAAATTATGATTCTAAAATTTGTGAATAATTGTTTTAATCTACTCATGTTTGTCTTTTCTTCTCCAAATAATATCTTAATATACCTGCGTTCAGTATCCAAGTATAAATTAAATCTACAAATAAACCGATTAATAATATGGTCATGATTTGGCTTATTATTTCTGAATCTGAAATAATTAAAGCCACTGAAACAGCAACAATGGTTGTCACACTCATGGTAAATCCTGTTCTCATTGCACCATATATTCTTGACATAAGACTCCCTTCTTTTTTCTTCAATACTCTTGTGCTCAACAATATATCAGTATCTACGCTATAACCTATTAACATTAAAAAAGCCGCAATACCTGCAGTTCCAACCTTCATTCCCATAAGATCAACAATTGCCAGTGTTACAATAATATCTGAAAATGCTGCTAAAATAACTGCTCCACTTGGAACAAATGTTTTGAAATATCCAAAAACAACTAAACCCATAAATATGAACGCCAGTAAAATAGCTATCATTGTTTGTCTGAAAAAACTATCTCCTAAAGATGGACCTATGGTTTCTAAAGAATAATCTTCTCCAAAATCACCAATATAACTCTTAGTGGCAGTTAGTAAATCTTTTTCACTCACATCAGATATTTCTATAATAATTCCTAGTTGAGTTCCGAACTCAGATAATTCTCGAACATTCATATCTCCATTAGGAAATTCTTTTACCAAAAATGATTCTAAACCCAAAACGTCAACATATTCATTTGTAGGAATTGTAAGTGTAATTCCGCCTTTCAGAGTAACGCCTTTGTTCATGAATTCACCGGTTGTTGCTAAGTTCATTCCTAATACAACAAAGGCCAGAATCAGAAGTATTATTGGTATGATTAGTAGTTTTTTGTATTGGTTTTCATATATTCTTAAAAAGAAATTACCCTGAGTCTGTTTGAATGTCTCTTTTTTCACTTCTACAACCCGCTCAACAGTTGAGTCTTTAGTTTCAACCGAGGTCTTTCGTTGTTTAAGTTTTTCAAGTCTTCGACTCTTTCTACTACTAACCATTAAACCTAGTGTTGGCAGGGGATTAATAAAAGTTTTGCTTTTTAATGGTGCCTAAAAGGTAAACTTTATATATTTACAGAATATAGTATTCTAAAAAGAGGGCTTTTATGGGGAATAGAAAATATCAAAAATGTCCATTTAGTGGACTTTCAATAAATCGAAAAGCACAGATATCAGTAGAGTACTTGTTCATTCTCGGACTGGCTCTCGCCATAATTGTGCCTGGAAGCATGATGTTCTATAGTTATTCACAAGAATCAAACGATAGACTGGTGGCAGGACAAATTAATCAAATCGGAAAAAACATTATTAATCAAGCAAAAGAAGTTGAAACCATTGGTAAGAATTCATGGACAACTTTAGAAGTTACTTTTCCAAACGCGGTTATCAGTGCATACGTTGTGGGTGATTATGAGTTAATAATACCATACGAGACAAAGAGCGGCATAACAGAAGCAGTTTTTTTCTCAGATGCAAAGATCCAAGGAGTATATAACAATAATATAAGTCAAGATTTTCACACTGGCTTTATGAAAATAAGAATTGAATCAACGGGTGAGTACGTATTACTTCAAGAAAAACTTTCTTAAATAAAGGACAAACAAGTATGGAGTTCGTTGTACTGATGTCTTTCATGCTACTAATATTTATAGCTACATTCGTCGTTATTCAAGATCAATCGGCCAGAAATATTGATAGGCAGACTGATAAAGAAGTTACTGCACTCACTAATTTAATTAAAAATGAAGTTGAGCTGGCCAACATTGTAGAAGATGGTTACAGAAGAACATTTGTATTACCAGACTATATTAATGGAGAAGAATATAATATAGACCTGGATGGTTCTGATTTAACCATTAGCTATAAGGGAATAAACTTTGTCTCATTTCTAGATTTGAACAATACAAACCTGACAGGATACTTAAATAAGGGTTATAATGTAATCGCAAAACACGATGGCAGAGTATACTTAAATGATTATGAAAGACCAACCTATCCTCCAGAAATAACCATAGTATATCCTGAACAATTTTCAGTTCTTGACTATAGAACAACTAAAACTTGGATTAATATTAGCACTCATATAAAAGGTATATGTAAGTATCATTTAACAGATGCAGATTTTGATTTTGAGGATGACGGAACTCTATTCAAATACACTGGTGAATATAACCATAGCTTTGAATTCAGTGGTGTTGGTGAAAATAGTTTGGTAGAAAATGGCAAATACACATTACACTATAAATGTAAGGATCCATTGATAGGATATATAAACAAGAGAAGTACGAACCATAGTTTCAGTATTGGTGTAGAGCCATTCAGCGTTCTTTTAGAATCAGATTTAGGCATGAATTTTAGCTCAGAGAATCTTAACCTGCACACATTTGGATTTGCAGGATTATTAAACGACATAACCGATTGGAGAGTTGATGAAACAAGTATTGCAGTACTAAACATGCCTTTTGATATAAACACTTCTTTTTCAACAACAGATTATTCAACAAACAATATTATTGGGACTCTTCATGGCGCAAAGTGGACCAGAGAAGGAAAAGTCGGCGGAGCATATAATTTCAACGGAGGCATGGCCAATGTGGGAGATGAAGACCACATATTATTAGGTTCTGATCCAATTCTTAATCCACCAAAAGTCACCATAGTTGCCTGGATAAAAGTCGACACAAAAGGACCATATAGTTATATATATAGTAATACAAGAGATGTTCTTGAAGGTTATAGAGGAATTGATTTTAGAGTCAAGTATAATGTTAACTCTAATAAAGAACACCGATTAACCGTAAGAATTTGCAATAATACCTATACTTCTCTTTCTTCAGAAACTCAATTAGAGACAAATATTTGGTACCATGTAGCGTTCACCTATGACGGAACTAATTTAATACTATATTTAGATGGAGAGGAAGATAACAGAACCATAACTAAAATTGGAATTGGAAGTCCTGCATCTTATCCGTCGGCTATTGGTGGTTTAGGTTTTGGTCCGGGCATCTATAATTTCAACGGAACACTTGATGAAGTAATGATGTTTGACTACGCTCTATCTCCGGAGCAAATCAATGAAATATACCAAGCAGGACTTAGAGGAGAATCCCTTAGAAAAATGGTTAGTGAAGAAACATCCATTAGTGAAACCTGGACCGTTGCAGTAACTTCAAGCGATGGTAATTCACAAAGAGGATATATTGTCAGTAACCCGGTTACAATAAGAAGTAATCCTGAAGGAGATTACCTGCTTGAATCAAGCTTTGGAACTGATTTAACAACAGAAAATCTAACTCTTAACATAAGTGGCTTATCATACTCAAAAACCAACATAACTGATTGGAGAGTTGATGGAACAAGCATAGCTGTCTTGAACATGCCTTTCGACACAAACGATGCAAACACAGCAAAAGATTATTCAACCTATGAAAACCATGGAATACTGGGAAACGGAGTTGCAACAGACAAGCCAACATGGACTAGTAATTGTTTAGTTGGAGGATGTTATTCATATGATGGATTCACAGACTATATATCTTTAGGCAATCCTTCTGAGTTACAGTTCATACATTCAGATGATTTCACATTGGAAGCATGGATTAATACTAATGATTTAACCGGTACTTATGAACACATAATCGGAAAAACATATAGTAATTATAGATTGATGAAATATCATGATACAATCTCATTCAGACTTGATGCGAATGAACTGACCATAAATACCATTGGAGTTCTTACAACAGGTGAATGGCATCATATCATTGCAGTTTATGATGCTTCAGAAAAAAGAGGACTTGTTTATGTAAATGGACTATTGAAAGCAAACAATTCCGATAGTTCACTTGATTGGACTTCCACTTCTGGCGATTTTCAAATAGGAACTAGTCCTGGAGAAGTCTACTTTTTCAATGGAACCATAGATGAGGCTAAAACCTATAATCACAGATTATCACCTGAACAAATTAAAGAAAATTATCAAGCTGGACTGGCAAGACATAATATAAAGAAGATGGTTAGCAGTGAAACTGCCAAAGGAGATGTTTGGAGTGTTAAAATAACTCCCAACTACCAAACAGGCGATGGTTATAGTAATTCAAGCAATGAAGTAACAATTCTGAACAGTAGGCCTGACTGGGTTGTGAAAATACCAGACCAAACAATAGATGAAGATTCTGATTGGTTAATAGCCGACACGGATTTATCGGCGTATTTTGATGGCGGACAAGCCACAGATGCTGATAATGATTTATTAACATTCACAGTGACAGAAGAATTCACAGAATATATTGATTGTAATATTACAGGTAACAAACTAGAAATAAAACCAGTGGCAAACTGGTATGGTGTAACTAATTGCACAATAAAAGCCAATGATGGCGATGAAGGAAACAGATGGAATACCTTCACAATAACAGTCACAAACTTAAACGATGAACCAACAGCTCCAATAGGTAGTGAAATAAATAATGCAGACCAAGTAGGTGAAGAATTAATAGCCCTGGGACATGGAGGTACTGATCTGGAAGGAAATGTCAATTATAAATATCAATTTGAATGCCCATCAGGTACAATCGTTCAAGAAATAAACTTTGATAATAGTTATGTAATAGGAACTGAATGTGCACATAAAACAATTACTGTCAAAATATGGAGTTTTGATGGAACGCTATTAAGTATCGCCAATGAAACAAAAACAGTAACCGTAATAAACTCCGCGCCAAAATGGACACCTGCAATACCTGCTACAGAAGTGGCTGAAGACATTGGGTGGATAACAATAGATGAAGACTTGAACGCAAGCGGAGTCGCATGGGCAACAGATGTGGACACAGACAAAATAACATTCAGTGTACTCTACACATCAAGCGAAGTTGAATGTAGAATCACCGGAAACAAACTAGAAATAAAACCAGCGCTTGATTGGTCTGGACTGAAATTCTGCACCATAGAAGCAAAAGACACTTACGGAGCAACAGCAACCAGCACATTCTACATAACAGTCACAGGAGTAAACGACCCTCCAACAAGACCAACAGTGGATTTACTAACACCAAATAATCCAAAAATAACAGATGAACTAACAGCAACATGCACTGGAAGCATAGACATAGAAGGAGATGCAATAAGCTATTATTATGCATTCTATGATGTGACAGGAACCGCTGTATTAAAACAAGGCTTCAGCACAGATTATACATACAAACTATCATCACCAACCGATGCACATCACAAATTTAGAGTTGACTGCAAAGCCTACGCAGGAGGACAATACAGCACAGTAAGAACAGGAACAGACATTGAAACAGTCATAAACTCCGCGCCAGAATGGGAAGAACCAATAACAGACAAAACAATAACCGAAGACAGCGGACAAACAACAGTAGATCTTAACCTGCTCACAACCGGAAATGGATGGGCAAAAGACCCAGACGGAGACGCAATAACATTCAGCCTAAGCGGAAGTGACGTCAATACAGTTGAATGTAAACTAACAGGAAATGCATTATCCGTAACACCAGGAACTGACTGGAACGGAGAAAAAAACTGCACAGTAACCGCAAGTGATGGAGTCTACGGAGGAACAGCACAAGACACATTCAAAATAACAGTTACAGAACAAAACGATCCACCATCAACACCAAGCGGAAGTATACAAAACGATGCAAACCAAGTAAATGAAATACTATCAACAATAGGAGCAGGAAGCACAGACCCAGACGGAACAATACCAACCTACAGATATGAATACAGATGTGGAAGCGCAACAGGAGGAATATTACAATACTATTCTGATACTAACTGGTATAAAATAACAACCGACTGCAAACACAACACAATATATACACTAATATGGGGCTACGACCAAATACAAACAAGCCAAGATTATGAACCACTAATGAGATTCGTAGAAAACACAGCGCCAACGTGGTCAAGTCCAATACCAAACCAAGTAGGCATATCGAAGAAAGTTGTTTGGACAACGGTTGACAGCAACCTAGCCACAAGCGGAGCCGGATACGCAACAGACATAGAAGGAGACGCAATAACATTCAGCGTATTCTCCTCAACAAGCAACATAGACTGCCTAGTCACAGTAAACAAACTAGAAATACGACCAAAAGGAACAACGGGAAACGCTTTATGCACAATAGAAGCAAGCGACGGAATCTACGGAGGAAGAACAACCAGCACATTCTCAATAGAAATAATCAATAATGCACCAACAACACCAACAACACTAACACTAACAAATCCAATATATGTGGAAAGTACATTAACAGCGACAGCAGGCGGAAGCACAGACATAGACGGAGACATACCAATATACTACTATGAGTTCTACAACGTAAACGACGGAGCAATAAGACAACCATACAGTACAGACAGAACATACGTGATACAAGCAGCAGACGCACACAACAACATAAGAGTAAGAGCAAAAGCAAACGATGGAACAGTGGATTCATCAGGCTACAAAGAATTAATAAGAGCAGTAAGCAACACAGCACCAGAATGGACCTATCCAATACCAATACAAACAGTAGCTGAAGACAGCTCATGGACAACAATAGATGGAAACCTAGCAGATGGCGCAGAAGCAGGATGGGCAACAGACAAAGACGGAGACACAATAACATTCAGCGTACTCTACACCACTTCTAACATAGAATGTGTACTATCGGGAACAAACTACAGAATACTACAGGTAAGACCTACACCTGATTGGAGCGGAGTAAATGAATACTGTACAATAGAAGCAAAAGACCCAAGCGGAGCAACAGCAACAAGTTCATTCTACATAACAGTCACAGGATCAAACGATAAACCAACAACACCAAGTGGAAGCACACAAAACGATGCAAACCAAGTAGGAGAAACACTAACAACAACCGGAAGAGGAAGCACAGACCCAGACGGAACAATACCAACCTACAGATATGAATACAGATGTGGAAGCGCAACAGGAACCATACTACAAGCAAGATCAACCTCAAACAACTACCTAATAACAAGTGCATGCGGCAACAAAATATATACACTAATATGGGCTTTTGACGGAATAGTACTAAGTGATAATTATGAAACACTAACAAGAGATGTAAGTAATACAGCACCAATACTAACCGCTCCTCCAACAGTAAGCACAACAACACCAAAAACAAACGACATAATAACATGCAACGCAGGAACATACTACGACGCAGACGGAGACACAAAACAAACAAGCAAATGGCAATGGAAGAAAAACGGCGCAGTAATAAGCGGACAAACAACAAACACACTAGCACTAACACTATCAGGACTAGACAAAGGTGCACAAATACAATGTGAAGAACAACCATACGACGGAACAAACTACGGAACATGGTACACAAGCAACACAGCAACAATACAAAACACAGCACCAACACTAACAAGCAACCCAACAATACCTTCCACACCAAAAACAAACGACATAATAACATGCAACGCAGGAACATACTACGACATAGACGGAGACACAAAACAAACAAGCAAATGGTTATGGTATGAAAATAATGTACTAATAAGTGGACAAACAAGTAACACACTAAACCTAGGAATAACAGGGCTAGACGGAGGAGACACAATCAAATGTAAAGAACAACCATTCGACGGAACAAACTACGGAACATGGTACACAAGCAACACAGCAACAATAAAACAAAACACACTACCAATACTAACTGTTCCTCCAACAATTAGTTTAACAGCACCATTTAAGACAAGCACATTAATATGTAATGCAGGAACATACTACGACGCAGACGGAAACCCAAAACAAACAAGCAAATGGCAATGGAAGAAAAACGGCGCAGTAATAAGCGGACAAACAACAAACACACTAAACCTAGGAACCATAACAACCAACCATAATGATCAAATAACATGTGAAGAAGAACCATACGATGGAGAAGATTATGGACTATGGTATGGAAGCAATGTAGCAACGATTACCGCAAGAAAATCATGTTTTGCAATATACAATGCAGGTGAATCAATAGGTGACGGAACTTATTCGATTGATTATAATAGCGATGGTTCTAATGATGTACAGGTTTACTGTAATATGGCTGAAGATGGATGGACAAGGTTAAATAATAACATTGCAACTTCAACTGTCGCGTTCAATGGAAATCAGGAAATATATACAAGAAATGTTCCAGGTTCATGTGCTGGAACACCTATATATGGAACTACTTTTGAAGTTACAAACACTTTGATAACAGGATTCACATATGTTAGAACAATATTTACAAGATCTTCTTCAGTCGTACAATGTCCAGGAATGAGATTCTGGACTGGACAATCAGATAGTTACTGGAATGGTAATTCTTGGATTATACACCCTACGTGTGTTTGGGGTAATTTACCTTGGGCAAATGCACAGGCTCCAGGAGCTGCAACAAATATGAACAATCTCCTCCTTGGTGCTTGGAAAATGGAAGGTACTTTCCCACCAGGAAACAGTTTTGTAGCACAGCTAACGTCAACCTGTTCAGATCCCTCAGACAATGGCTATATCACCGCAACTGTCTGGGTCAAATAAGAATAATAACCCCTTTCAAATAGATATTATTACCACAAATTTTATATACTAAAAGCTTTCTAAAAGTAACTAAGGTTAGAGAACTATGGCAGGAATATTAGCAAAAATCTTCGGTAAATTCTTCAAGAACCTTTTCAAGAAGAAAAAAAAGGTTAAGTTAGGACTTTATGGACCTCCAAATGGAGGTAAAACAACGCTCGCAAATACTATTTGTAAGAATTGGCTCGGGGAAGAAATGGGTACTGTTTCTAATATTCCTCACGAAACTAGGGAGATTCAGATTAAGGAAGAAATCACTATCAAAAGTGGTTCGAAAGAGCTCACTTTCAACCTTGTCGACACTCCAGGAATCGCTACAAAAATTGATTATGAAGAGTTCATAAAAGAAGGCATGAAGGAAAAAGAAGCAAAAGACAGAGCCAAAGAAGCCACCAAAGGAGTTATTGACGCCATTAAATGGTTGGATGACATGGATGCAGTTATAGTTGTTTTAGATTCCAGCAAAGACCCATACACACAAGTTAACATAACAATCATAGGAAACCTTGAAGCTCGAGACATACCTGTTTTACTGGTTGGAAACAAGATTGACCTGAGAAAAGCTGATTTAAAGAAAGTCGAATCAGCATTTCCACAATACGAAGTAATTGGTATAAGTGCTAAACACGGAAATAATTTGGAAGAGTTTTACGAAGCTCTATTCCGAATGGTTAAATAAAAAGAGGGATTATATTGCTAACATTACAATTTGTACCACACATGGAAATAGAAAGACTAGACTCTGCTAAGAGAATTAGTAAACTATTAAAGATTGTTAAAGATGATAAAATAGTTCTTTTGGAAGGTAAATTAAGGAGTCATGAAGAAACCGAGTTAATCAGTAAAACCATGGAAGAAATTGATAATAAATTCAAAGGGATAGAGTTGAGCGCCATTTATCCTGAAAATCCTGATACAAAAAATATCTGGTTAAAAATTAGGTCAATGTTTATCAATATGTTTCTGAAAGATCAACAAGGATTTACAATTATAGGTCCTGCTTCCATAATTAAAAACATAAAGAAAGATCCTAACAAGATTCAACTGTTCATGGAAGAAAATACTAAAAATAAAAAGTGATTTAAATGCCACACCAATGTGTTAAATGCGGAACAATGTATGATGACGGCTCTGCTGAAATTCTTCAGGGTTGTCAATGTGGTGGAAAACTTTTTTTCTATATAAAGAAAAGTTCTCTTGAGAGGAAAGAAGAACTAATAAATCTTTCAAAAAAGGATAAAGAACAAATTGAAAAAGATGTTTATGACATTATAGGCGCACAAATTGATAGGGAGAAAACAATTGTTCTAGATATTGAAACCATAAATATTCTTAAGCCAGGAAAGTATGAGATTGACTTGGTTAATCTTTTCAGAAAACAACCACTTATTTACAAGCTGTCTGACGGTAAGTATATGATTGATCTTATCGAAAGTTTCAAAAAGATGAGTAAAGACAAAAAAGACAAGTAAGATTTAAATAAGACTTCTTCATTTTAGAATACATGATTGTTAGGAAACTGTTTTTTCTAACTTCATAATTTTAAGAGGAAAATTATGATTGTCGATGTACACGCACATTTAGATTTTGAAGATTATGATAATGATAGAGATGAAGTAATAAAAAGATGTGAAGAAGCAGGTGTTGTTGCAATTGTTTGCAACGGTACCGGCCCTCAGAAAAACAGGAAAGTTCTTGAATTAGCAGAAAAATATAATATAATCAAAGCTGCGTTGGGTTTTTACCCTAATGAATGTGAAAAAGCAGGTGAAGTAGCTGTTCAGGACGAAATTGATTTTATTAAAGATAATAAAAGCAAAGTTATTGCGATTGGCGAAGTAGGTTTGGATAAAAAGCACGTAGCAAATTTTGAGCTTCAAAAAGACTGTTTCATCAAACTAATTAGACTAAGCAAAGAACTTGACATTCCAATAATTGTTCATTCACGAATGGCAGAGATAGAAGCCATTGAGATTCTAGAACAGGAAAAAGCCACCAAAGTAGTCATGCATTGTTTCTCAGGCAGAAAAACTCTTATTAGCCAAGTAATTAAAAATAGATGGTACCTTTCAATCCCAACCAATGTTGTTAGGAATGAACAGTTTCAAGGATTAGTGGATTTGTGTCCATTAAAACAATTACTAACGGAAACCGATTCACCATACCTTGTTCATGATTCTGCAGTTGTCAATAGAAACGAACCACATTACATTTCCGAAAGTTTGAAAACAATTGCAGAGATAAAAGGATTGGATGTTGAAGAATTAACTAAAATAATATATAGTAATTATCAAAGATTATTCCTTTAAAGGGCCTATAGTCTAGTGGCTATGACGTCGCCTTCACACAACCCTTATCAGCGTTGACGGAGCTGTGAGTTTCCTCATTGCATTCGTCAAGCTCACGGGTGAGGATTTGGAAGTGGCGGAGGTCGGGAGTTCAAGTCTCCCTAGGCCCATACTATTTTTCAAAAAAGAAAATATTAAATAGTTGAACAATAATAGTTTGTATATGAAAATCGAAATTGATACAAAAAGAGATTCTACAGATGACATTAAAAAAACAATTGATTTCTTGCTTAAATTTGTAGAACAAGGTGATATTTTACAAAACAATGAATTGCCAACCATGAACGAAGGATCATTTAACATTTTCGACAACCCTGAAAGCAACCATAAGGATAAAAGCGACGATGATAATGATGAGCCCATCACCATAGTAGAGTATTAATTCTAGATTGAAAACTTTTTTAAATGAAACTTTATTGACATTTTTTATGAAGGTATGGCTATGCGATAAATGTGGGTGTGAGATTCAAGGAAGTAAAAAACCTAGTGCTTGTCCTTTATGTCAACGAAATATTTCTGATTTTATAGAAATAGAAAAAAAAGATCCTTCTAAAGAAGATAAAGAAATGACTAAGAAATATGAAGAAGTTATAGATACCCTTGACAAATATACTGAAGATTGTGAACCAGAAAAAGTAGTGTACTCTGTTGAAGATTAATTATCTTTCTTTTAAAGTAAGTTCTTTTTTATCCAAGAACACCAATGTTGATGGTCTGCCGCGTATTTCTCCAACGTCCACAAAAAAATCCACTCCTTTTTTTATTGATGGACTTAAATCTTCAATTGCAGTCATAAAGTCATTTCCAGAAACATTAGCAGATGTTGTTACGATTGGAACACCCATGCTAGCAACTATTTCTGAGAACCAATTATCAGGTATTCTAATTCCAATGGTGTCTTTTCCTAAGTTTACTTCAGGAGATATGACATCTTTGTTTTTTAGTTTCATTATAAGAGTGTATGGGCCTGGTAATTTATCTATCCATTCCTCTGCTTTTTCATCAACAAAGCAGTTCTCATGAATCCATTCTTTAGAAGGCGCAATAACTGAGAATGGCATTTCAAATCTTTTTTTCAAGTTTCTAATGGTCATCACTAACTCTTCATCTTCAGCATTACAACCAATACCATAAATCGTATCCGTTGGATAGATGAACACGCTTTCTCTTAGCTTTCTAACCATCGATTGTTTTTTACTGATGAATTCGCTCTTTGTAAGTATTTCCATAAAAAGAAGAGAAGAAATGGCTATTTAAAAATTATTTGTTTATTTAGTTTGAAAGAACTAAATTTCAAAAATTAAAAATTTTTGTTTATGTAGTTCTAATATTGGCTTGTCTCACTTCCTGTTGCCAATAAAAAACATCCAAGAAATCCACTCGATTCATATAAGTGTTCCAGTCCAAATATTTTCTTTTTCTGAACATTTTAATAACCTCTTATGAACCTTGCGAATGATTTTTCTTCGCTTGGAAATATCATATCATGTTCCATCATTACTCTCGCAACTTTTTCTGGATAATAATCATAACTTTGTTCTTCTGCTATCATAATTTCACCTCATAATCATTGTAAATTTTTCATAGCCACGCGTCACTATGTTGAACATCAAAACTATCCACTGTTCTTCTTGTGACTTCACGTATTTGTTTGTAAAACAATTCTTCAATCATTTTTGTACTCATTTTGCATCACCCCTTGGATCTTTGTTAAATAAAGAAATGAATTTTTCCCTTTATATACTTGGCGCGAGAATGTCCAGTGTTGTCGACGAGAAAGTATTTTAAAATGGCTGAAAAGCCAGAATTATGGAGTTTGAAAGGGTTGTTTTAGATGTCCAGTGACCAGATTTTAGAACTCGGTTAGCTTTTTCTCGACGATGGTTGTGTTTCCGCCTTTACCGGTGGTTTTAGTGGTCTTCACATACTTCCCATCAGAAAGCTTGTCAATTTTACGCTGAAAGGTCTTATAGCTGGATTCGCCACCCTGTTGTTGATATATTTCAAATAGGTCGCCTATTTTCTTGCCAGAATGCTCTTTTACAATTGCATATATTGATTTAGTTTCATCTTCAAGGGTTTCACTGCTCTTAATTGTGAAGTCTTTGAGTTTAGCCAATGCTTTATTGACATCTTCTAACTCTATTTTTCTCTTGGCTTTATCTTCAGCAGCATAGGCAGATTCCTTCAACAAGAAAAGACCAGTTCTAATGTCTTTGAGTTCACCAACTTTCTGAGATAGGGTATTCAATGCAGTTTCATCCCATACACCCACAGGGAACGCGTAGGATATCCTAGAGTAAATAATAGCTTTAGTTTCATTGGCAGTGTATTGTTTGAATTCCACTTGTTCAGGCGTTAGTCTGGATCTGACTCTTTCATCAAGATCTGAAAGCCAAGTTTGATAGTTTGTTATGAGAATTATGGATTTACGATAAACCTGCTCCAATAAATTGTACAAGAAATCAACATCTTCAACCTTATCAATTTCATCAAAAACAAAAACCGCAGACATTTCATTAAGAATCCTTGCAATCACTTTGAAAAGTTCAGTTGTGTTTTTGTTCTGAACAAATCTATAGCCAATGGCTTCACAAATATCAACTGCTATTTTGTGACTAGTGTTTTTCTGCCAACAATTAATGTAAATAGTCTTAATATCATCAGTCTTCTCTTCCAGCTCTCTGAGAACATGCTTTGTGGCAACGGTTTTACCAATGCCCGGAGAGCCATAAATAAACACGTTCCTACCTGTTCTTTCCTTAAACAAAGGTTCAATGGCATGAACAATCATTCTCTGCTCTTGTTCTCTATGAGGAATTATTTTTGGAACGAATTCAAACTCTAAAGCATTTTCATCCTTGATTAGAGATTCACCGTGTTTTAGAATGTCATCAAAAGTTCCCATGACTTTCAAAAGAAGTTAATTGTTTAAATATTTTTTTACTTTGAAAACGAAATATTTACGGAAATATAAATATAAGATAAATTAAAACAAAAAAAAAGAAAAAATAATTATTTAATTTTCTTAAGTAGTTTTTTGGCTTCGTCTTTCAACGCATAACCAAAACCCATACCTACTGCAATCGCAATTGCCAATACAATACCCGTTAGAATAATTAAGTATGTTGATTCAGCAATCATGATGTTAATACCGATTTCTTTGAAAGCGATACTTAGCACGAATAATATGATGAATACTCTTGCTAAACCACCCCAGAAATTTCTCCACTTAAATTTGTGAGATTCAATCCAGACTTCTGCAAAGTCAGCCAATATTAAACCAAAGTAGAATATCAAAACTCCGGCGATTACATGTGGTAACCATACCGCAAGATCATACAACAAATTTGAAAGTATTCCTAACTTTAACAATGCTGCTGCTGGTCCTAAAAATAAAACGAATGTGTACCATTTAGCTGCGCCAGCAATAATGCCAGATACGCTTGCTTTTCCAAGAGCATGATGTCTCTCGTGTTTCTCAACCCAGTGGTCAAGACCTGCTTTGAGAAGAGCTGCTTTTATAATTGCTTCAAACAACACTCCTAAGAAATAACCTATCAATAATAGAATTATTGCGCCTATTAATCCTGGTAACAATTCAATAAAACTGTACCACAAACTGTTTAGCACGTCCATTAAAGACATACCTGTTGCTTCTAAATATGTAACCAAACTTATCACCCCGTTTTAACCCTCTTTTTATAATTGGTTGAATCTATTTAGAATGAGATTATATATAAATGTTTCTATTGAGTCGACAAAATATTGGAAATTATAGAAAATTATATAAAGAGCAAACCATAAGGCAATACATAATAAAAATCAGAGGTGTTATGATGACATTTATAAGAAGAAAAGATGGTTCTCTTAACCTAAGCATTCAGGCCATAGTAATATTAGTAATGGCCATGGCCATATTAGGACTGGGATTGGTCCTGATAAATTCTTTGAGAGAAAAATTTGTTAACTTACCAGGTTTGGTTGATGACTTTGACATTCCAAAACCAGCAACCGCAGACGAACCGCTTATGTTGCAGGATTCAAAGATAACCGTAAAATCAACAGGTTCAGCACTATTTGACGTTAGTGTTTATAACAATCAAGCGTTTGAATCCAGTGCACCAGTTGAAATAACTATTGACCAGAAATGTATTCCAAGTGGCGATGAAGACACAAAATTAGAAGTTGAATCACTATCAAGAGTTATTCCTTTAGGAGAACGAGGAGCTTTTTCAGTTAGAATCGAAGGTAAAAGCACCCCTCCAAACACCTATGTATGTACATTGAAAGCAGTACAAATCGGTAAGGAAACCACTAACTATGTTGAAATACAAGCAACAATATCAGTAACATCATAAGGAGGTATACAAAATGAAACGACACATGACTAAAGATCAAGAATTCGACATAATGAAGATGGTACTGGACAAGTTCCTTTGGGTCGGTACTTTCATAATGGTATACGCTTTTTACAAAATGATAACCCTAAGCGTTGACTTGGTGTACGGCTTAGCAATCATGGTATCAGGAGTAATAATCCTACTACTATTTATGTGGTTGCTCGTAAAAGAATATCATTTCATGAAGTAGAATTCTAATTCGCTCAAAAATCAAAGATTTTTGGCGCGCCAACAGTTTTGCTGTTGAGCGTTTTATTTTTTATTATTTTAAACTAATCGAAAATGGATAAAAAAGGTTTTGAACTATCGATAAACATGCTAGTAGTTATAATTCTATCTCTAGCAATTCTTGGAATGGGCTACATGATATTCAACACAATTCTAACCCAAGCCAACGAGTTAAATCTTAAAATGAGTGATAATGCTAAAGAGCAATTATTTAAGGCTTTAGACGATGGGAGCACAATATTTATTCCTGAAAAAGATATAACTGTTAA
>JBDRGV010000062.1:0-65361 GCA_043817405.1 archaeon
CTTCTAGTTGTTTTTAGTTCTCCTTTGAAACTTTTTTTGAGTTTTTTACTAATGTTAAGGGCCGCTTTGTTTGATGACAGAAACACGTCAAAACCGTCTTTTTTTTCATCAACTTTTGATATGAATGCTTGAGGATTTTTATTTACTTGGTTTTTTACAAATTCAAGAAGCTCAATGTTCTTAGGTCTTAATTGTATTACTGATTCAAAGTATTCTGTGCCCATTTTTGAACAGATAGGACATCTTTCTATCTGTAGCTTTGCAGGAACCATGAATTGTTCTCCTTGAAAATTAACTTCTAGTTCAAAGGGTTTTTTCTCAATTGTCTCATCGAGTAATGCTTTCACAGTTACTTTTTCTTTAATTTGTTCTTTAGCAATTTTTTCAGCAATTTTTGCCAGATTGTTGAAGGGAGCCCACCTATTTCTGTGGAAGTACTTCTTGCATTCACAGACTCTTACAAGAATATCTTTATAGTTTAGACTAACTGGATTGTGTTCATCACAAAACTTACCTTTAATATCTTTTCCACATACCGGACAAAAATTCATATTGTGAGAAAAGGGAGTTGTTTTTAAAAATTAATTGATTTTGCTCAGAGTTTAAATTATTAACTCTAAAGTGGTTTCAAAAGCAAGATTTATAAAAATACAATCATTTCTCCAGTAAAATGTTTAAGCTTAATCAAAAAATAAAGAATAAAATTCTTTTTCCTATGGCTATTTTTGTAGGTTTGGGTGGAACTTTTCTAAACTCTAATGATTCTTTAAGTACAGCTAATATTACTCCTATAAAGAGCTATGCAGAGTATTTCAAAAAAAAGATACAACATCCTGATAAATTTATAAAAATATTAACTGATTCTGATGAACATGCTTTTGATAAATACTTTGAATTCAATCCTTTTTTGAACATAAATCAACCAATTTACAGAGAAAATGAATCCTTTGCCAGAAGAAAGTTTATATCTAATAGTATGAACCGGTTTGTCAACATTGGAGTTGCCTATGAAGGACAAATTGATGATAACTTTACTTCTGCAATCTCTGAAGCAAATGTGAGTTTGAATAGTTATGGAATAACTATCAATGTCGGCGAAAATGTTGAAGTGGATCTGCCTAATTATTTTAATGCATCTGATTATGCTTATGCAATAACTGGTTCGTTTTCAAAGCCAATGGATTATTATTTTGTTTTGACAGATTCAACTAAAATACCTGATTCAACTCAAGTAGTTAAAGCGAATTTACTTGATTCTCACGTCAGAGTATTAAATTCTTCTTCGACAAAGGATGATTTGGAAAAAGTTATTTCGACTAATATTTTAAAATGCTTCTCTGATGAAATGAATTATGATGAAATAATGTCTAATTTACGAATGAAATTAAGTGAAAATAATTATGATGTTAAGAAAGTGGTCGATGGAGAGAGTATTATATTGGTCAACATTGGTCTCGATGTAACTTCGAAGGAAAAAGCTAATTTAGTTTTGAAAAGAGCAAATGAAATGCTTTCAGGAGACAGTGTAAAAATAGTTCTTAATCCGGTTGATATGTATGAATTTAATTTACCTGAAAACTGGAAGACTGGTGTTGCACTAAAGTACATGAAAGCAGGATCAAAACAACCAAGTAAGATTTATGCTTTGTTTACTGATAGAGACTGGACTGCATTTTCACGTGATGAAAATTCATGGGTGTATACTTTGAGTGATCCTAACAAATTATCTAATTTGATAAAAGCTGAAGAAAAAGGACGTGGACTCCTTGAGAAAACTTATCTTTCAACTGCAGGTTGGTCAAACACTACGGGTTATTTATGGATTGAAACAGTTTATGATATTGATATTTCTGCTGAGATTTTAGTTCATGAGTTGGGTCATTTACTCGGGGCGAATCATGTTTATAAGTTAGGAGCGACAATGCATCCGATTACTTATTCTAATGATTTGAAGTGGACACCTAAGAGTTTGGAAACGATTCAAAAGAACAGATTTAGGTCTTGGATTTGGTCTGAAACAAAATAAGTATTATTTAATCACTTATAAGTAGTAAAAAACGAAACATTTATATATTAAAACTCCTATTTAAATATAAAAAAGGTGAAATACAATGTCAAAAAACTATCTAAAACTCGCAAATGAAAATATTAACAAAGGAATTGAGAATATTCAAACTTCTATTGCAGAAGCAGGCATAAGCCAGATATTCTATGTAAATATAGACGGAATATTATATACCAGAAATAAAGACAAATTCAACTCACAATGTGTAATTCCATCTGTATTTGATGCTATTCCTAAAGAAAAATTTACAGGAAAAGGAACAGTAGATAATCCTAAATATAATGGGCCTGCGATTGAAGCATTAAAACCTGAAGAAGAAAGACAATCTGAAACAATAGAACTAAATCTTTATAATCCATTTCCAGGTGTTTTAATTGCAGATAATGGAAATTTATATGTATCTGAATCTTCTGGGTTAAAACTTAAAGGTTCTAGCAATGATCCAACAATAAGAAATAATGCTTCAGTAATGGCCAGAGCACACACTAAAGCAATAGAAAAATTTAATCCATCTTATTTTAATCAAGCAAAAAAATATTTAACAAAATCTAAACCAGAAACAGACGAAGATAAACAATTAAAGGAAAAACTCGAAAGCGTAGTCAAAAACTTGTTTATAAGATTTGGTCCAATAATTAATAAATAATTTTTAATCCACCCATATAGTTGTAGAGTATTTATCTCTAAATACCTCATATATGATATTAGTCTTTGCTTCTAAAGAATGCCTTTCTTTTGGTGAGATGATAGCAACTATTGCTTGATTTACAGGTTTGATGTTATAAACCCTATTATTACATATCAAATCTGCCTCTCCAGAATCAAAAATCACCCATTCAGTGGCGTTATTCAGATGATAGTGTTCGCCAACAATATATCCTTTAGGAAACTTGTGAATCACATTATCATACTGAACATTATATTTTCTGACAGAATTAATGGCATTGTCCTTATTCTTGAATCTTTTCAGCTTCATATACCTGGAAAATCATAGTTATTTATATACTTTTGTTATGTGTGTTATTTGCTTAGTTTTTGGATAACACATATATTTTTTGTTATGATAAACCTTAAAAAGACTTCCTCTTTCTTCCTCTGAATGACTTGGAAGCAAACTCTAAAAAAAACATGGCATTTCATATGGCATGAAGACTCTGTTCTAAGTTGGGTTGTAAACATAATCCTGGCATTCATACTAATAAAATTTATAATATATCCAGGACTAGGATTAGTGTTTGGAACGCCCTACCCTGTTGTGGCGGTTGTCAGTAGCAGCATGGAACATGATGGAGATTTCTACGAGTGGTGGAATGTACAAGAAGATTTCTACCTAAAAAACAACATAACAGACATTGATTTCAGATTATACCCTTTTGTTAATGGATTTAACAAAGGAGATATAATGGTCTTGTTAGGAACAAAACCTGAAAAAATTGAAATAGGGGATGTAATAGTATATCAAGCAAAAAAACCATACCCGATAATTCACCGAGTAATAAACATAAGAGACACAGGTGGAGAACTATATTTTGAAACCAAAGGCGATAATAATCAATTCCAAATCAGAAGCTTTGACCTAGACGAGAAAAATGTTTCGTCAGACCAATACATTGGAAGAGCAGTATTCAAAATACCGTTTTTAGGATATGTAAAAATATGGTTTGTTGAACTAATGGGCAAGTTCGGCTATGGTGGAATAATTTCTTAGATACATAGTAGTCTTTCCGAAAATTTTCCGATTTTTTCTTATAAAATCTTATTAAACAGTTCTTTTAATGTATTTTTATGAAGTACTTTATTGATACATGTGTTTGGAGAGATTTTTATGAAAACAGAAAAAGTTTTTCAGGAAGAGATTTAGGGAAAGAGGCAGCAATTTTATTTCAAAAAATTATTGCAAAGAAAGATTTAATATTATTTTCTAAATCTTTAATTGATGAATTGAAGATTAAATACTCTCTTTTTGAGATTGAGCAAATGCTTAAAACTTTTTCTTTATTAGGTTTATTGAAACAAGTTAAGATAACAAAAGAAGAGTTTCATGAAGCTAAGTTATTATCAAAAAATAAAAATTTGCCTTTAGTGGACTGTTTAAATGCAGTTCAAGCAAGAAATCATGAAGCAGTGCTTATATCTCAAGATAAACATATTCTTGTAACTTTAAAAGATGTTGTTATTTCAAAAAGACCTTCGAAAATTATTTGAATCTTTCTTCAAGTTCTTTTAGTAATTCCTGGCTAACTTGTTTTCTGATTTTTCTATCTTCTTCAAAACTTGTTTTTACCTTTGATTTCCCTCTAAGACTAAAGAATTTGTTTATAAGTGCTTCTCTATTTAAATCTTCAAGTTTATCCCTGACCGCTTCTCTTATAAGCTCAGTTCTTGAATTGAAATTATTGTTTTTTATGGCTGAATCTATGTTGTTTAATACACCTTCATTAAACCTTATTGTTAAAACTTCCATTGTATTCTTATGTATTCTTATGTATTTATAAATTTTGTGGTGTTATTTCTGAAAATATCATGTTATACAAGGTATTATGCATAATTGAAAACAATTAAAAATAGTTCTTAGTTTTGTTTTTCTAATGAAACAAGTTAACATAGAAAAAATCTACAAGATTCTAAAACAAGAATTTGACAAGCATCAAATGCCAGTGGTTGATTTAATAGAAGCGACTACTAAAAATCCAATGAATGTTTTACTTGGAACAATTCTTTCTGCGAGAACAAAAGATGAAGTAACAGCCAAAGCAAGCAAGCAATTATTTTCAAAAGTCAAAAAAATAAATGACTTGAACAAATTATCTCAAAAAGAAATCGAGAAACTAATCTATCCGGTTGGATTCTACAAGACAAAAGCTAGACATCTAAAAGAACTGCCTAAAGTTTTAGAAAAAGAATTCAAAGGAATCATACCGGACACGGTTGAAGAACTAATTAAACTTCCGGGTGTTGGAAGAAAGACAGCAAACCTAGTTGTAGCTGTCGGATTTCACAAGCCAGGGATGTGTATAGATACACACTGCCATCGTATTCCACAAAGACTTGGTTGGTTTATTTCAAAATCTCCTTTTGAGACTGAAATGATTATGAGAGAGATTATACCTATTAAATATTGGGAGAAAATTAATAGTTTATTTGTTTCTTTTGGACAACATATTTGTAGACCTATTTCTCCAAAATGTAGTGTTTGTCCAATAAAGCAGTATTGTAAGAGAGTTGGAGTAACTTCTTCAAGATAATTCACTGGTCACAAGACATTTGTGCGTGACATTTATATGCTCTAAATAACTATTTTTCATTACTAAAAAACTTCAACAACTAAATTAATATTTCTACTTCATATGAAATATTTTATGTTGTTTCAGAGTTATTAATATCGCGATGAAAAATAATCAAATTTATTTAGAACATATTGAAAAATATTTGACTAATTGTCTTGTTAAGTTAGATCATAAATTTTTGAAAAATTTGTTTCAGAAAGTTTCTAACTCTGAAAAACCTTATTTGGACAAAAATTTTGTTAAAGAAATAGGTTTGAAATACAATGGGAATTGTAAAAAATGTGTGAGTCTTTATGCTCTTTTCAGAAAAAATAGATTTATTGAATTCAGAACACTTCAAAAATTATGCAAATTTTCAAACTATGATTGGTCACATATTGAAAGAAATATTTTATTTATCAGAGCCGGTCGACACGGAGGTGAGATAGGAAATATTTTTCCGGTGGAAATTGATTCTTTTCTTGGTGGTATTATAGGTCATATTTTAGGCGATGGTTCTATTACTAAAAAATACTTGCAAGTTTTCTTTACAAACAAAGATAAAGATTTAATCTTGGAGTTTTATTATTCAATGAAAAAAGTTTTTCACATTGAACCAAGAATTTGGCTTCAAGAAAGTGGTAAATTTAAAACAAAATCCAAATGGATAAGAAAAATAAATAGTGCAAAAGAAATTCCTGTTAATTCACAAATAGGATTATTCTATCCTTCAATTTGTGGAATAATTCTTAACACAATTTTTGACAATTTTGCAGTTGGAAAAAATAAAAGTATCACTAAACCAATTACAAATGCATCAAGAGAATTCAAAACCTTTTTTGTTAGGGCTTTTTTTGATGATGAGGGACACATGGACAAAAAAAGAGGTCCAAGATTTCATCAAGATAACAAACAAATATTGGAAAAAATAAAAGAAATTCTTATTGAATTAGGAATTAATAGTTTTCCCATAAGAAAATATAAACGAAAAGGAAAATTAAGGCATTATTTTAATATAAATCAAAGAACAAATTATAAAAACTACTTTGATATTATTGGATGTACTTCAAAGAAAAAATCAGAAACACTTAGAAAATTAATAGGTAATAAAATGGATAAAGAAGAAAAGAAATTATTAGAAGAACAAAATGAACTAATAAGAGAACTAATAATTTCTCTCGAGGATGTAAAAGCCGGAAGGATAAAACCTTTTAAATAATGATTTTTTTCTAACTTTTTATGAATTCGTTAATAACAGAAGTTTTAGCATTAAAAAAAACAATTGGACTAAAAGTAGATGCAAGACTTAAAGAGTTTAAAGACTTCAAATACAAGAATACTGAAGAATGGTTTAGCGAACTTTGTTTTTGCATTCTCACTGCTAATTCCAAAGCAAGAACAGCAATTGATATTCAAGAAGGACTTGGTTTTAAAGGATTCTCTGAAATGCCTGAAAAAAAACTAAGTGAACACATCAAAAAGAAAAAACACCGATTTCACAACAACAAAGCAAAATATATAGTTCTGGTAAGAGATTACATTGACATTAAAGGAATAATTCTTGGTTGGATACATGAAGAAGGAGTTCTGGGTGCAAGAGAATGGCTTGCCCACGAAGTCAAAGGCATAGGATACAAGGAAGCATCACATTTCATGAGAAACGTAGGTTTTACAGACGTGGCAATCCTTGACAGACACATAATTAACCTGATGATAGAAAACAAAATCATCAAAACAAAGCCAAAAAATTTAGGTAAGAAAAATTATCTTTTATTGGAAGCAAAATTCAAAGAATTAGCAGATCAAGCAAATATGAGCATGGCGGAGCTCGACTTGTACATGTGGAGTATGAAAGGCGGCGACGTCTTAAAATAGGAATAATAACAACCTTTTTAAACCATCATTAAAAAACATCTCTTGAAGATGTTATTTTGTCCAAAATGCGGATCATTGCTTAAATCAAAAGCAGAGAAAACCAAGAGAGTGCTATTTTGTTCTTGTGGTTTCACTGACAAAAATCCTAAGAATGTTGAAATGAAGGAAATAGTGAGTCAAAAAGATAAAGAAGTAGAAGTTATTTCTGAAGACATAGATCCGAATCCAGTAGTGGAAGCTGATTGTCCAAAATGTCATCACACAGAAGCTTCGTATTGGATGCAGCAAATGAGAGGCGGTGACGAACCGGAAACAAAGTTTTTTAAGTGTAAAAAGTGCAAAAATGTTTGGCGTGACCAAAGCTAAAATGATACTTGACGATTATATCGTTGATTCTAAACTCAAAATTAAAGTAAGTCCTAATTCTAAAAAAACAGAGATTAAAGAAGTGAAAGATGGAGTTGTATTTGTAAACATTGCAGCTCCCGCAGATAAAAACAAAGCAAACGTAGAAGTTGTAAAGTTTTTTTCTAAAATGTTGAAAAAACAAGTCAGGATAAAGAGTGGGTTGAAGAGTAAAGAAAAAACATTACTTATTTCTTAAACCTAACAACAATCTTATCTCTTTCAGGAACATATTGTTTAAATTTTACACCTGCTAAATTAAACATTCTTCTAGAAGCTTTATGAGAGTCTGTGTCTTTGTATTTATTGGACAGAAATATTACTTCTTTGATGCCACTTTGAATGACCATCTTTGCACATTCATTGCAGGGAAACAATGTAACGTAAACTTTACAATTGTCCAAGTTAGAAGTCGCATTTAAAATCGCGTTTAATTCTGCGTGCGCAACGTAGGGATATTTTGTTTCTAAATAAGGGCCTGTTCTTTTCCATGGAAGCTTATCATCGCCACAACCCGTTGGAAAACCATTGTATCCAATGCTTACGATTTTCTTTTTATTATTGACAATGCAAGCACCTACTCTCGTGCTTGGATCTTTACTTCTCATTGCAGATAACTCTGCGATGCCCATGAAGTAATCATCCCAAGAAATATAACCTTGCCTTTTCATATTAGTTCTTAACTCTATGTCAGAAAACATTTTTTCAATCTTTTTATGAAATTCTTTTTTGTTCTTATCATTATACATTATTATATCTGCTTTTTCTTTGCACTTATCGAATTCGCGATAAGCAGCGCCCGCACCATCACTTTCTAATCCTTCCTTTATTTTGAATTCATCAAATGTTTGAGGATCCTGCTCTCTGTTTCTAGACTTCATCCTTTGAAACCTTATTTCTTGGGGTGCATCAACAAAAACAATCATTGCATCACGATCTTTCAAAACTTCAATTTCACCAACGGTTCCAACAGAAGAAATAATCCAGTCTCCTTCATCAATTTCTTTCAAAGCCATCTCTGCAAGAATTCCAGGACCGTTCTTTTGTCTTAACTCTCCACCAAGCTTTATCAAAGCATTCCTAGTAACAGGAATTTTCTTTTTTTTTAATTCTTCTCTTAGAATATCTGATAGTGATAAATGTTTGAAACCTTTATTTATTAAGTATTCTGCGAAAGTATCCTTACCGGCGCAGAGATAACCCGTTACCCCAATGATCATATTTTAGAGGAATTTAAACAGGTTTAATAAAGTTATTATTTTACAATGGTTATAATCTAGCGTAATAATAAATTTAAAGGAAACGATTTATCGTTTTATTGGGATGGATGCATATTTAGATATTCTTAGAAACATAAAGGATAAAGGAACTCTGAAAGAAAACAGAACAGGCATAGATACAATTGCCTTGGCTGGTGCAATGTTTGAACATGATATGAAAGAAGGTTTTCCACTTATAACAACAAAGAGTGTTCCTCTACGTTTGGTTGCTTCTGAAATAGAATTTTTCATCAAAGGGATGACTGATAAGAAATGGCTTCAAGACAATAATAATCATATTTGGGATGGGTGGTGTAATCCAGAAATTGTTCCATACGGTCATGACGAAGAAACAAAAAAGAAAATGGCAAAAGAAAGAGATCTTGGTCCAGTCTATGGTTTTCAATGGAGACATTTCGGAGCGAAGTATGAAGGTTATGACAAAGATTATACAGGTATAGGTGTTGATCAATTGGAAAATGTTGTTAATACCTTAAAAACAAATCCAGATGATAGAAGAATGCTTGTCAACGCATGGAATCCTGTTGATAAAGGAAAAATGGCTTTGCCACCATGTCATTATGGTTTTCAAGTAACAGTTATAGACAAAAAATTAAATTTGTTATGGAATCAAAGATCTGTTGATAGTGTTTTAGGATTGCCTTTCAACATTGCAGGCTATGGTTTGATGCTGCATTTACTTGCTAAAGAATCAGGCTTTGAAGAAGGCAAACTAATTGGTTTTTTAGGAGATGTTCACATATACGTTAATCATTTGAAAGGTTTAGAAGAACAGTTGAAAAGAGAACCATATAAATTACCAACTATTGAAACTGAAGATTTTAAATCAATATTTGACTGGGAATACAAGCAAACAACCGTTAAAGATTATAAACATCATCCACACATAAAATTCGAGGTGGCAATATGATGAAAAAACTAATTTTTTCAGCATTCCAAAAACCAGGAGGTTTTTGTTATGACTGATTTAGTAATCTTAGCTGCAGTAGCCGAAAACAATGTAATTGGCAAAGATGGAAAAATGCTATGGCATATATCTGAGGATTTGAAGAGATTCAAAAAACTGACAATGAATGAAGCAGTTATTATGGGCAGGAACACTTATGATTCTATAATTTCATCTTTAGGAAGACCTCTTGGGAAAAGATTTAACGTTGTGCTTACAAGTAAGCCTATCGAAAGATTCGATGTTATTGATTGTAATTCTATAGACAAAGTTTTGGATTACTGTGATGGAAGAGAAAAAGCTTATATCATCGGCGGCGAACAAATTTATAACATGTTTATGCCTTGGGCTCAAAGATTGGAAATAACTGAAGTTCACAAAGCATATGATGGGGATGTTTTTTTTCCAAAGATAGATCCTAAATTCTGGAAAGAAACAAAGAGGGAAGACCACGATGGATTTTCTTTTGTTAGTTATGACAGAAAGATTCAATGGCCAGGAGCAAAATGGGAAGAAAAAGATTTATAGTTTTTGATGGCCTAGATGGTATTGGAAAAGGCGTGGCCATAAAAGCGTTAATAGATCATCTTAAAGTTCAAGGACTTAGAATTTTTGACCTACATGATTTCTGGAGTAAACATAATGAGCATCCAGAGTTTGATGATAAAAGTAGCGAGTTATTTGTTTCTCTGGATGACTTTGATGTATTGGTTTCTTCCGAACCAACCTATGTGGGTATTGGATTAGTGGTTAGAAATGAGTTGACTGCTAATAATTCTAGACCCTACTATGCCAGAACCATTGCCAATGGTTATTCTAATGACCGACTGGTTTTGTACAGGAGAGTTGTGCTTCCTGTTTTGAAAGCTGGAAAGATTGTAGTTCAATCAAGAAGTGTTTCAACATCACTTGTTTACCAGCCTTTACAGAAACTTTTACCTGGAGAAAAACCTCTAAGCAGAAAAGAAGTTATGTCTTTGGAAGGAAACGCTTTTACCTTAAGAAACGCTCCTGACCTATTAATCCTTGCTACAATAAGCGATGCTTTTGAGGTGATGAAGCGTTTGAAGAACAGAGTTAAAGATGATGATTGCAAATTTGAAAACCTTGACTTTCAAATGAAAATAAATCCAATGTTTGAAAGCAAAGAATTAAAAGAAATATTTGAAAGCAGAGGAACCATTGTTAAATATTTGGATGCGAGTATTTCAATAGAATCGACAAAGAAACAAGCAGTTGAAATTTATGAAGAATTCATCAGATAACAATAACATTCAACCTTGGAAATTCTTTCATTATTATTTCTCTTAAGTTTTCTAAGAATGCTCTTGTTGGACTGTTGATGTTTTGCATTTGTTTTTTTACATCGTTTCCTGAGAATGCTTTTAATTCCCAAACAGCTCTCATATCAGTTATCTCTTCACCTATTTTCAACAAGTCTTCTTTTCTAAACATTAAACCAGGAATAATAGTTGTTCTGAATATTATTTCTATTTTTTCATCGTAGGCTCTCAGAACTTGTAATGTTTGTCCAATATCATGAATTATGTCTTGAGATGTTTTGAAGAATGTTGCTGATTTTGTAACTTTTTCAAAATTTTCATTGAATGGAGCTTTTAAATCCATTATCACAGTATCAACTAATGTGTTTTTCAGCAGAGTTTCTATAACTTCTGGTTTTGAACCGTTGGTGTCGAGAACTGTTTTTAATTTTAACTCTCTGGCCTTTTTCAATAAGTCAACCAGTGCTGCTTTTTGAAAGCACGGTTCGCCACCTGTTAAGAATATTCCTTTTATGTTTCCAAGATTATTTTCAATTTCTCTCTTAACATCTCTTAAATCCATTTCGTGTTCAAATTTTGTTTCCAGTAACTCGGGTGTGTTGCACCATGGACATTTGAAATCACAGCCAGAAAACATTATCTTCATAAACATATCATTGTTAGAACTAAGAGTTCCTTGAGGTATAACTTCTGCTATGAATGCTTGCATGATGGTAAGAAGTTGTTAATGGTTTATTAAGGTTAAGATTTTGAATGATATGGAATCGTTTATGAGAAGTAAAATCGATTAGAAAGGTTTTATTCTTCTTCTTCTTTAGCGTCGATGAAACTGTCTAATTCTCTGCTTGAAATCTTTGCTTTGTAGCTGATTGCGGTCATTGTTTTTTCTTATAAAAATACTATGCCTTATCATTTATAAATATGATGGCTGTCGAAACTATAAACATCAAACACCATCATTGAAAACCGTCTTTTCTAAAGTGATATTTCGAAAGCATGGTTTGTAAGAAACCATATTTAAAAAGGCTTAGAGAATAAACAAGTGTTAATTGTTAAAATTAATTTATATAAACAAACTTTGGTGGTTCGAATCCGTTGAATTTTGTTGCTAGTGAGTATGTGTATGCACCCATGCTTCCTACGATTAACAAATCATCTAAATGCATTTCTGGAAGTTCGATTTCTCTTATTTCATGAATATTTTTTCTTGAGAAAACATCTATGCTATCACAGGTAGGTCCTGCTAGTACATAGTTATTTTTTGAACCATTGGTATTTGTTTTCATGGGGTATTCCATATCATATGCTAGTGTGTCTAGGAAACTTCCGTATATTCCGTCATCAAAGTATAACCAATTCTGTTTGTCTCTTTTTGATTCTGAAATAACTTTTGTTACGAGTATCACTGCGTCTCCAACAATGCTTCTGCCTGGTTCGGCCGTTAGAATTATGTTTTTGTCAAATAATGTTTCATAGTGTTCAACTATTGTTTTACACATTTTATCTATGTTGATGTCTTCGTTGATGTATTTGACTGGAAACCCTCCCCCTATGTCAACGGTATCTAAGTGTAATCCTTTGTTTTTTGCTTCATCGAATATTTCTTTTGTAACATTTAACGCTTCTATGTATCTGTCTGTATCTAGACATTGACTTCCTACGTGGAATGCAACTCCTTTAGGTATTAAACCTACTTCTTTTGCTTTGAGAAGTAATGGAACCGCGTCTTTTGGTTCTGCTCCAAATTTTTTGCTTAGGTGGGCTGTGCTTCCTTCATTTGAAACTTTGATTCTTATGTGAACATTTGTGTCTGGTGCATATCTTCCTAGTTGGATTATTTCTGATTCATTATCATATGTAAAATCATCCAGTCCAATGCTGTGTGCGTATTCTATATGTTTTGGATCTTTGACCGGGTCTGCGAATATTAAGTCGTCTTTTGGGTTTGCTCCGATGCTTACTGTTTGCATTATTTCTCCTTTTGATGCCACATCAAAGTCTGCACCAATTTTATGTAGTGTTTTTAGAATTTCTTTATGAGGATTTGCTTTGATTGCATAGTATATGTGTACTGCTGGCAATGCATTGTTTATTCGATTGTAATTCTCTATGATTTTGCTTTTACTTACAATGTATATTGGTGTGCCGTGTTTCTCAACCAGCTTTTCAATTTCTTCTGTTGACAGGTCAAAAGGATTCATAATGGAATAATTACTGTGCAGTAGTATAAAAAGGTTATGTTTTTATAGATAGAATTACTCTTTTCTCAGACCCATGATGCTCTGTCGGCCCTCAGAAAGAACCTTTCCACTTTTAGCATCAATCTTAATATTAATAATGTTCATGGATTGAGACACCAAAGTCAAATTATACATCTCAGTCTCTAAATTTTGCAATATAACAATTGTCTTCGTAAGATATTCAGCAGAGTATTTTTCATCTATGACCTTATTACTTATGTCAATTGCTCTCTCCAAACCAACTTTGATATTTGCTAATTTTAACTCTTTAACTTTCTTACCGGGCTTCTTGAAAACTTCTTCTTCAGGACTTTTTTCAATTTCTTTTTTGGCAAGAAAAACAACGACTTTATCCTTGGTCTTGCTGTAATAACCAACCTGCCACTCTTGTTGAACTCTTTCAATAATTGTGAAAGCATGAGCCAAATAGAAATCAGGATTATCTTTTTTGAAAGCTTTAAAAACATCAGAAGATTCAATTTTTTCAATGGCCTTCTTTAAAATCATATAAAATTAGAATGGAGTATGCTTTATAAGATTTGTGTAAAATTAGGAAAAGGTTAAATACTTAGAAGTATTTCTTTTTTTAAAATGGACATAGATTATGAGTTAACTTTTGGAGAAGTGGATGCTAATGATTTAGAAAAAACTGTGAATAATTACAAAGCAGCAATAAACATTCTTCCAATGTATGCAGTGGCTGCTGCAGCAACTATAAATCAAATTCCAGGATTCTCTTCACAAGCATATGAAATAATGACTGGAATAGGCGGTCTTTTGTTGATGTGTAACTTTGGAGACGCATGGTTTACATCTAAACTTATGCAAAAGAAAATGAAATATTTGGACGATTAGATTTTTTTCTTTAAAATTTTAGATAAATATATAAAATAATTTAAATTCCCAATAAAAATGGGTGTTGAGCTAATAATTAATGATTGTGATGGAACTCTAACAGATATAGATAAAGAGTCTCCTACTTTTATTAAAGAATTTAAGAAAGATATACAAAAATATCTTGGATGGATTGATAATTTTTTTAATAAAGAGTGGGATGCAGCTGAGAAACTAGTCACGGAAAATCCTATGGATTATGGATGGTTCCAGGGTGTTGGTATAATTGTCGTTAATTCTGATCCAATAATAAAAGCACAAACAATTGCTTGTAAATTATTTGATGATAGAAAATTATTATTGGATGATAATGAAAGATTTCAATTTCTATACCCTCTTTTCAAATCTAACTATGAAAAAATGCCGACCATATTCAAACCTGAAGCAAAAGAATATTTATGGAATGCAAAACTAGATTATAATACTTGTATTATAACAAATTCCCATCCTGATAGTGTAAAAAAGAAATTTGAATACATGCCACAACATTCAGACATAAAAATTTATGGAGATGCAAAAAAATTTATTATGGATAGAAAATGGGATGGAGTTCCTGAAACAATAGAAAAAGATGGTTTTCCAAGACCAGTTAATTTGCGAGCTAAGTTTTACTGGGATGTTTTGAACAACATCATGGACGAGAAAAAAATCCGAGCAGAACAAGTAGTTGTTGTGGGAGATATTTATGAATTCGACTTGGCTTTGCCAGAGTATATGGGTATGAATATAATTTTATTACCAACAAAGAATACTTATGATTTTGAAATGAGTGTTGTGAACAAATCTGAAAAAGGATATGTTGCAAATAATCTTTATGATGCTAATAATCATATAGATGAAATTAATAACTCTCTCTAAGAATTAACTTTCTTCTTGTCTTTCTTCTTTCTTTCGAGCTTGTTTGCCACAATTATTCCAGTTATAGAACCTACAAATGCATACGTTAAATCTTTCATTGTGTCTTCCAGTCCACCCATCAGATTCTTTACATTAATGATTACACCCTGCATGATTGTTGTACCTGAAATACTGTCAACACCATATTCTAAGAGTTCATAGATTGCTCCTATTCCCATAATTATGAGAAGAACAAAGGTTTTCTTGAAATGAATCTTACCCTTTAAAATGAAACTAACTATGATTGATAAATAAAATGCATTGAAGAAATGAAGTATTTTGTCATAAAATATGATTCTATAATATAACTCTAGAAAAAATTCTCCTCCTATGCTTAGGTAAACTGTGAGAAGTCCTAGTGTGTAGTAGTATTGGGGAATTTTTAGTCCATGTTTTTTATCATACCAATGCATAATTTTGAAAAAGAAGAACATCGGAAAGAGAGGCAGAACTAATAAATAATTGTAACTGGTTGTTAAGAGTATTACGACTGCTAATATAAGTATAAGAGCCTCAAGTACGGTATTTATTATTTTGATTGTTTTATCAGTCTTGTTTTCTATAGTTTTTTTTGGTTTTTCATTCATTTAATTGTGTATGTTTAATCTTATACTTATATTTTGTTATACAATTTTAAAGAATAATTTAGATGATTAAGAATAACCTTCTTCCTGTCTTTCTTTTACTAAGTCTTTAGTTCCTTTTCCACTTAAACCTGTTTGTGGAGTTGGCAATAAATAATCTTCAACTTCAAATTCTTTTTTAGAATTAACTAATTTATTCCATTTCTTAAAGTCAATCCAAGTGTGCCATTTGTTTTTCTTCTTAAACTTCTTCTTTGCAAGCATCACAACTCTTGAAGCTATGTGCTCTGAAACAATTTCATAATCGGGCAAGAACTCTATTAATTTATTTGTAAATTCTAAGACTTCTTCGTGCAAAGGCATGTTTTCTCTTTTTAATCTTTCGCGGGAAGGACCCACATGCATGTAGGATTTTACTTCAACAAAATCAGGCGAGCCTTTCTCAATTAGTTTTGCATAGTTCTCTGGCTCAACATCATTGATACCTTTGATTTGTGTTAACCGAATGCAGGTTCTGTCTTTCTTCTTTGCCAACACTTCTAAACTTTTATTGTATCGTTCCCAGTAGTCTTTAAACAAAGGAACATCAACTTTTTTCAACAGCTCTTTGTTGGGTGCGTCAATGCTAAGATATAATTGTGTTACTGGTTTCAAATCTCTTATTTGGTCAGGGTACTGTGCATTTGTAACCATGAATGTAGAAATACCTTTTTTATTACACTCATCGATGAACTCATTTATTCTTGGATAAATTATTGGTTCGCCTGTAAGTGATAAAGCGACATGTTTAACGGTTGTTGATGACTCATAGGCTTTGGCATTTTTACTGCCTTTGAAACCGACCAATAATCTATGATGTTCTTCCAAGCTTTTTTCCATTATCATCTTAGGATCGTCAACTTTCCACTTCCAATCTTTAGAAACAGGCGCTTTGTAGCCTCGCCAGCAGAAAACACAGCGATTAGCACAACTAAGACTGGTGGTCATCTGCAAGCATTGATTGCTCATGATACCGTAGAATTTTAATTTATAACAACTACCCAGACCTCGAACCATGCTCTTGGTCCAACCACAAATCTTGACAGCTGAATGATTGCCAACAATACGATACTGTTGTCGCTCTAAGTCTTTTTTAGCAGATTCAGTTATCATAATCTAAATAGAAAAAATTACTTGAGTTAAAAAGATTATTGTTTTATTGATACTCTTCGCTTGGCAAAGGTGTAGAGTAATCTTTATCTTCTTCTATAACTTTCTTTGCTGCTCGTTGACTTTCAAAATAATCGTGAAGCTTTGCGTGCATTTTTTTAAAATTAGCTGACTGAGCAACTTCATTTTCATCCATGACTAATGTTCCTTTTGGATCAACGTGTCTTGATTTAATTCCATCATTTTGAATTGCTTCCCAATACTCTGGACTGATACCACCAATACCGACTGTGTGTCTAATAAGTTCTTTTACTGTATCTCCCAAGCTCATTTTATTTATCCTCCTGTTAATTTTAGAAAGATGACTTTTTATTTAAACCTATTGTCAGAATTATTAGTTAAAGCCTAAATCTCAATCAACATTCCTTCTGGGCCTGGATTGATTACAACTGTTGGTCCGATTTTATCTATTGCTCCGAATGTTTCGTGTAAATGACCTGAAACTGCGAGAACTGGTTTGAATTTCTTGATGAAAGCTGTGAAACTCTTGTTGCCAACATACCCCATTGATAATTTGTCAAGCTTTGTGCCGTAGGGCGGACCGTGGGTTAATAACACAACTTTTTTCCCTTCTGGTTTGAAGTTTTTCACACCTGCTTCAAATGTTGGTTCGTGAGTTGAGAATCCTCCGCCACCATAGGCCACGAACAAATAATTACCTAATTTGTAAACTTTCTTATGAATGAATTCCAGGTTTTTGAAATGTTTGCATAGAATTGCAACTGTGTCTTCATCTTCATGATTGCCATGTATTAACAAAATCTTTTTTCCAAGTTTGTTCATCTTGCCCATGATGTATTCTATTTCATGCTCGAAAATTGTGAAGTCACCTAGACAAATAACTGTGTCTGCCATTGGTATTTTCTCAGCTATTTTTCTTAAATCGTCCGGGCTTCCGTGGTGGTCTGTGAAGACTAATAACTTCATAATTTTAACCTTTCTTTACTTGAATTCTTCTTTGTTTTTAAAACTTTTCTGGAACATAGCTTTTTTTTATAACTGAATCTATGTCAACTATAAGATAATCTTTTATTAAAAACCCTGTTCTCAAGTCATTAATCAAGTTAATTTTGTCAATTGATTCTACAGCTATGAATAATTGATAATCACCTATGATTTTAACCAATCCTATAATGTTTTTATGCATATTACAATAAGAAATTAGCTTGTTTATTTCTCCAATACCAAGACCTGATAGTTTCAAGAATATTAATTGCCTGTTTATTCCTAGTTTTTGATAATCCAAAACACAAGTATATCCTCGGATAATTCTCGCTTTTTCTAATTTTCTTTTGATATTTACTATTGTCTTAGTGGCAAAACCGGTTTTCTCAGTTAATTTTGTAAATGTTATGTTTGGATTGATAATGAATTCCTTTAAAATTATCATCTCATTATTATTTAACTTTATCTTTTCTCTGTCTCCGCAAATAATTATTTCTGAAGTGCTTTTTTTGTTTGTCAAATACATTTTAGGATAGAGATGTTTTACAACCACTGGAAATATAAATTTAGTTTCTATGCTTTTGTGAAATTTATGTGAGATTTCAGAGTGTAATTTGTTAAATGCTGATAAATTGTTAACACAATATTCTATTATTAGGTCAACACCTTGTCTGCTTTCTTGAATGCTTATGATGTGATTAGTTTTTTTAAGTTCATTTAGTATTTCTTTCTTTGTTTTGGCATCAAATATTAGGAAATCAATTCCGACTATGATGTTTGTTAATCCTAACTTAATCGAATCGACTATAGTGTTAGTTTTTTTTATAATTTTTTTCTCCTTGAGTTGATTGACCATGTACGACGCTGATTGCTGACTAGAAAGGATTTTTTTACTTAGGGCTTTTGTCGTTATTCTACTATTTTCCGAGATAAAGAATAATGATTTACTTAATTTTTTGTTCATTATTTTTGTTAATACTAACTTATTTATAAATATTTTTATGTTTCTACAAAAAAAACTATGAATTATTTTATATATTTTATTAACCATTATTATACTATAATGAGCAGTTTGTTAAAAAAAGAGTTAATGGGGTGTATTTTTTGAGAAATGAAAGACATATTCGTTGTAGGTGATGAAAGAACTATAAATTCTAAAATAGATTTTACTTTTCCAGTTTTTGCAAGTTTACCAAATGTCAAGTCTTATACTTTTCAAGAATTAATGAGAAATAAAAAACCTATGGCTTCTGAAGTTCCAGTACTTGTTTGTTTTCCTTATGAACTATGGGATGAGATTGTTGAAACAGGAAATGGTTTGTATGGATTAGGATCCTTTAGAGACCCTATTAAATTATTTGCAGAATATTTGACTTCTTTTTTGGATAAAAATTTTCCAAAAGCACGATTTGTGAATGATCCTATGAGTATAATTATTGAACGAGATAAATATCTTACAAAGCAAATATTGAAAAAAGAAGGAATTTCAGTTGCAAAAGACATTGATAAAACATTGAATTCTGTTTTGAAAGAAGTTGAATTTGGAAGATCAGTTTATATAAAACCAAGATATGGTTCGTTGGGAAAAGGAATAACCTATGTAAGCCCGAAAAAATGGACTACAAATTTTAAATATGATGGAAACAATATTGAAAATCATGATGACGATAAAGATTGGAATGAAATTGAAATCACAGGCGATACAGAGTTTTTAAAAAAAATTCTTTCAGAAGACGTTGTTGTTGAAAAAGCAATTGTGAACTCAAAAACTAATGGATTCAAATTAGATCTTAGAGTGACTTCAATCTATGAAACTATTAATCCGAAATTTGCATATGCAAGAGTAACTAGTGACAAGTCCGTAACTAATATTTCTCAAGGTGCGAAGGAGATGAGTTTAGAAAAACTGATGGAGTTCGTTCCAAAACAACAAGTTGAAAAAGCATTGAAGTTAATTAGGAACTGTTCAAAAATATTGAATTTAAATTATGCTGGTGGAGATGTTTTATTTGAAGGAGAAAACTTTGAACCAGTATTTCTTGAAATAAATAGTTATCCAGGTCCATATAAGTCTAGGGAATTATTTCCTGTACTTTATGAAGAAATATTTTCAAAATTTTATCGTATGCAAGAACTAACAGATGAAATGCAGTATAATCAATCACTATACCCAATTTAAAGAAGTTTTGTCAAATAACTATTTTGATGAATAAAAATTCTCTCATAGCCCATAATAATCTTCCAATATAATCTTATCAACGTTTTCAAGATCAGTTACTTTGTACATTCTGCCATTACCGATTTCAGTTATTTTTTTTGCTAATTTGCTGCCTTTCTCGTCAAGTTTTATTCCAATAACAGAGATTGTTATGCCTGCGTCTCGTGCTATGGATGCTGCTTTCAAAGTTTCTTTTTCCGGTTGTTTTCCCTTTGTTGGAAGTGCATCTGTTAAAAGAATTAAATGCTTTGTTTCTTTTCTATTGGGAAACAGTTCAATGGCTTTCTTGATGGTTTTAGAAATATCTGTTTCCATGGACGCTCTGATGCTGGTGAGGTTTTGTAATATTTTCATGAAATCATTTGTTGGATGAACAACGTTTTTTATGTCTGAGCCAAAAACAATTAATCCGACATTATTTCTTTCTTGAATTGCTTTGAAGGCAAGAGCAACACCTGCTTTCTTAGCAGTTGTTAATTTATCACCTTTCATACTACCACTAGAATCTAAACCGTAGATTATGGAGATTTTTCCTTTGCTTTTTCTTTCAAAAACTTTCAGATCGTCTTTGAAAATTTTTTCATGACCTCTTCTGATGGCGGTTTTAACTGTTCTTCTCATGGCAATATCTTTATACCTGCATTTTCGATAACTAATGGTGTCTTCTCGGTCGCCATAGGCATCTTTTTCTTTTTTTCTTTTGTCGCCAAATCCTTTGGCTATCAAATTATCTAATTCTTCGGTGTATAGAACCAGTGAGCTGAGAAATAATCCTTCATCAGTTATATGACCTTCTTTTGAAATCAGGTTGTCGTTTTGTAATTGACTGATGTTTTCTTCAATGTTTTTCACTATTTCTCTTTGGAATTCTGGAATTGTAATATTTTTTTCAACATAGTCAGAAGAGTAGTTGGTTAATCTCCTAATTATTCTAGGGCCATACATGTTTTTTGTCATATTATAATTCTTAACTAAGTTTTTTAGCATTAGTTCTGGTGTGAAAGCTCCAACTCCTTGGTTTATGCTTTCAAGAATTAATTTACCATCATCAATTTTTTGCTTGTCGCCCGCAAGCACTGAACTCATTAGTTTATCGTGCTTCTCGTCTTTTCTCAGATTGCCGTCTAGCTCTTGAATTGGTGTAACAGTTTTTACATCTACCTGTTCATAGTCTGGTTGCTTGCTGTCAAAGATAACCACCTTTTTCGCTGAACTTCTCGAATTCCTCCTTTACGTAATCTTCCGCCTTCTTCAAATATTTCATTGAAGGTTTTAGGCGTATACGGTGGCTAAGAACCGAGACCATAATCGCTTGTACATCTTCGATAGAAACTTGTTTTCTACCACTTAGAAGAGCATGAGTTTGAGCTCTTTCATATAATCCTAAACTGGCTCTGACACTGGGATTTTTCTCAATGTTCTCATCAATTCTCAGATCTCTGATGAACTTTAAACATCCTTCTAGTAGTTTGTTTGGAAACTCAATAATGCTCTTTCCAGATTTTAGTACTATTTCTTTTTCTATTTCCAAAGTTTCTGGATAATGAACGTATATGAAGTCGAATCGGTCCAGGAATACATCCGATAATGGTTCCGTTGATGTATCTTCAGGATTCATGGTTCCTATGAATACAAAATTAGCATCGAAATCGACTTTGTAGCTACCGATGGTTACTTTTTTCTCTTCCAAAGCTTGTAGTAAAGAGTTTTGCAATTTTTCTGAGCATCTGTTGATTTCGTCGAAGAACATAACTCCATTGTTGGCTTGAAATATTTTTCCAGGTGAAAATGCTTCTTTGCTTGAAGGTCCAAATTTCAAAGCTTTGATTGGATCAATATCCCCAATTAAATCTTCAGCTGTTAGGTCTGGTGATCCTTGAACTCTGACAAAGGGTGCGCTTTTGCCTTCGATTTTAGGCATTAATTTTGAAATGTTTTTGGCTAAGGTTGTTTTACCAATTCCTGGTGCACCAACCAATACAATGTTTCGCTCACTTAGAAGTGCTCCTTTCAAATGTTTTTTAACATCTTCCTGTCCTAAAATATCTTTAAAATCTTGTTTGATTATGTTTTCAAATTTCATTTAATCACCTTCCTCTTCTGCGACATGTTTGTTCAGTATATAAAAGTTTCCAGATGTTTTTTTCGAGGTTTTCGGAAATAATCACAAGTCACTCGGAAAAATTTGTCGTCGAGAAATGAATTGCACTGGACTAAGAGTGACGTGAGGTTTATTAAGGAAAACTAATTTTATAGAAATAAACCCGTAGTCGCATAAAGGTAGTGCGAATGCCTGAAACCGCCCAAGTCATATTTGGGCAGTCAGACAGCATTTTGACTGTCGCAGGTCATGAGGGTTCGAGTCCCTCCTACGGCGTATAAATTATCAGGAATATTTAAAGTTTATGGAAATTATGACATACAAAAAAAGAGATTTTTTGATTTCCGAAGATAAAAATCTTCAGAATTTCGTAAAAATCAACAATAGGATACTGGACCAAGACAAACTAAAACGAGAAAGTTTGCTTGTAAAAAATCACATAATAATATCTATACATGATTTGCTAAGACCCTATGGCTTTGAAAAGAAAAGAATAGGTTTTGTCAACGAAGATTTGAATATGAAGATAAAGTTTAAATTTGATAAAATTGAAAAGGAAGAAATTATTTGAATTCAGTAACAGAAAATTTTCTTAATGGACAAACAAATTTGTATTTCTCAGTATCATATTTTTTCAGATTAAACGATGAGAAATTAGTACAATAGCCACTACATTCATTGAAAACATCTGAAGAAACTTCTTTAAAGCAATTATCCCAAAGAGATTTATCATTCCAGATTTCTTTGACAGATTTTTCATGAAGGTTGGCTATTGGTTTATGATATGAAGCCATGATTGCACAAGGGTAAACATTTCCATCAGGTAATATCTGCAAATGATAAGGATCATCGTCCATTATACAACCCAATTTTTTCTTTGAAAAGTCTTTTTCAATCAACGGAACCTCAACTAAAAGCTTAATTTGCTCATTGTACTTCACCAGTTTTTCTCTGATAAAATTTAACCATTTGATTGGTTCAACCGATAACTCATCAGCAGAGTTTCCTCTTCCAATTGGTGTAAAATAATAAAGTCCATGCTCTTGTGCGCCTTTTTTTATTGCTAGTTCTGTTATATTAGGTATGTCTTCTAGGTTAGAACTGAAAACAACAGTGTTTATTTTAGTAGGCAATCCGATATTTACTGAGTCTTCTATTGTCTGCAATGTTTTGTTGAAAGATTCTTCACTTACTTTTCTTATTTTGTTGTAAACTTTGTAGTTAGAACCATCAAGACTTATGGCTGTCGAATCCAAGCCAAGATTTTTGTATTCTAATAATTCATTTTTTGTAATTAATGAACCATTGGTGACTAACTCTATTTTGAAATCATATTTTTTTCCTAGTTTGATTATTTCAGCAAGATCTTTTCTCACTGTTGGTTCGCCACCGGTAATATCAATTTTTTCACCGCCTAATTCTTTTGTTTCTCTGAGTATTGTTTCTAACTCATCTAATGATAACTCATCCATCTTTTCAATTCCGGAATCAAATGCACAATGTACACATCTGAAATTGCATCTATTGGTTATGTTTAAATCTAGTTTAGGTAATTTTCTTGTATTCGTCATCATACAACCTCCTTTGTATTTTTTGATCATCTACTTTAATTTGGATGTGGCCTATTTTATCTTTCAAACAAAGTTCTTCCTTTAATTTAGGATAATTATTTGTGTTAATGTCTTTGATAATCGGATAAGTCTCATATTTACATAAAGTGATGATTTCCTGTTTGTGAAAAAACAACTGAGAAGCAATTCCATCTATAGCATATTGTCCAGCCATATCCCTGGCTTCTTCATATTTCTTTTTTCCATAATTCTGTTTTATGTACTTCAATCTATTTTTTGTACCATTTCTTGTAATATCCAAACATTGTTCTTTGAATCGTTCATTTTTATTTGCTAGATTTCTACATTCTAATAATTCTTTTTCAAAATCAAAATCATTCCACGAATTAACTTTAATTTTGTTGGATATTTTATTTACAATACTTGAACATATTTCTTTAGAGTATTTTCCGACCAAATCAGATTCTTTTAGAGCTTCATATTCGCTCATGTTTTCAAAAGCCATTAAATTGTATTTCAGAAGTCCATCATTTATGAAAACAGAGAAGTTGTTGAAATATTCTAAACCAAATTCAGTAAAAACATCAATTCTTTTCTTTTCAAGATATTTTTCAGTGTATTCTTCCAGACTTCTTGATTCAAATAAAGGATAACCAGGACTCACTATGAATATTCCATCGTAACTTTTTTTGTTTACGATTGCGTCAATTCCCTTTTCGTATGCAGATATTATTTGTGTCATTTTATTGGTATGTATAATGTGCATAGATACATCTCGTGAACATTCCATTCTTTTGAGAAATGTTGAGTTGGTTTTGGTCTTTTGTCAGTTGGTTCTAGCCAGCATAACGGATCTGGTCCGTTGAAATGTCCGTATTTTAAGTATGATGCTCCTGCATCTCCTCCTTGACAATGATAATATGATGAACAGTTGTTACATTTTCCTTCTGGTTTTCTGTTTCTTATTTGTTTGAAAACAGGTGATTGAAATATTTCATCAATTGATTTAGTTTTGATATTACCACCGCTTGTTGCTAAAAAAACAGAGGGTGAAACTTCTCCGTTATGTTGTATTCTGAAAGCAGAACTTCCTGATGGATCACCAGCAATAGAATATCTCCCGCCATGTGCAGCTCTGAATAATGGTTCTGGAACAGATACTGATTCATCGATGTATTGCGCGAAGAAATTAAATGCAGTTTTCAAATCATCTTTGCTTAAAGTTAGATAGTGTTTATTGTCAATTCCTCTTCCGTTTTCTCTGAATCTGTTGACACGCCAGTTGTTAACATTTAATTCTTTTGCAAGAGAGTACATTTTTTGTAATTCATCGATTGAACAATTAAGTTTTGTCAGACATGTAACGATTTCTGTATCAACACCTTTTTCAACTAGTTTTTCAATTGTTGAGGTTGCTCGTTCAAATGTTCCTAGAACTCCTCTGAACCAATCATGCTTTTCTGCGTTGCTAAAATCGAGGCTAACACCTATGTCGCTGAATAAATTTAAGTGGTTTTCAATTAGAGGAAATGTTGTTCCATTTGTGGTGTAAGATATTTTTATTTTGTTTTTTTTGAGTTCTTTGCAGATATCTATGAAGTCTTCTCTTATGTTGCATTCTCCACCGCCAAAGTTGACTGCTGCTACTTTTGCTTTTTTTAACTTTTTTATTACTTTGAAAGCTTCTTTTGTTGTTAATTCATCAGGATCTGCTTTTCCAGAAGCGTTGTAACAATGAAGGCATTTCAAGTTGCATCTTTTTGTAAGAGACCATCCTGCAATCAATGGATTTTCTACCATTTCATCACCTTCAAATCTTCTATGTTTTGTTTTAGTTTCTCTCCTCTGAGTTTTTTTGCAGAGTCAGTATAATAATTTACATGATTCAAGAAAAGTGGCATTTGTTTTTCATACCATTTCTTTTTTTCAAATCCTCCTTCGATGCGACATAATTCTGATTTTTCAAAAAAGTCATATCTTCCAAGATTGTCTAAATCCGCGTCACAAATTATTTTCTCTGAAATGTTTTGTGGATTTGTTGGTAATCTTGTTGCCATTATCAGTTTTCTAACTTTTTTAATTTCTTCAGTTGTGTAGTTTAATGTTGATAGAATTTTATTGGTTATGTCAACTGTTTTTTCTTCATTAAATATGCCTCCTACTTCGAAATATAAGTCGTGAGTCAAGGCCGCTGTTCTTAGAATGTATGTATTGTGTTCATCTAATCCTTCCATTTGTGCGTACATCTTACAAGCATTATCAACTTCTTGCATATGTGTCCAGTTATGGAATTGTAAGTTTGGTGCTAATGATTTTACTATTTCTGATAATTCCTTGAGTTTTTTTTCGTAATTCATTTTCATCACAATACTAGAATGTGTTTTTAGTTATAAGAAGGTTTTTTCAGAATATTGCGACTTTTTCGAAAAATTTATATAAATTATCTGATTATTGATGAATATGAGACTAATTAAATCTGTTGAATTTGATTCTGAAGTCAAGCTTGATTTGAAGGATAAGAAGATACTTCACTATATTTCTGAAGACGCAAGGATGCCCTATACTCAGATTGCTAAAAAGGTAATGCTGTCAAAGGACGCGGTTAAATATAGAATGAACAATCTTGAGAAAAAAGGAGTGATCCAGGGTTATATGTCTGTTGTTGACATTGCCAAAATAGGTTATGACTCTTACCACATACTTCTTCAATTGAACAAGATCAACAAAGAAATAAGGTCAGAGCTTGTTAAAGTGTTTAAGTCATATCCTTTTGTTAAAGTTGTATTAGAATTTAGCGGTAAGTACGATTTTGAAATAGGGATTGCTGTAAGAAACTTGAAAGAACTGGATATGATAGTTACTAAAATTATAGGCGATGTTGATAAATGTATTCAAAGCTATGAAATCTTGACTTTAGTTAAAACCTATGAAGGAAGAATTTTTCCTGAATCATTTCTCAATATTAAGGAGAAAACAGAATTGAAAAAAGAATCAGATGTAAAAGTTGATGGGACTGATTTGAAAATTCTTGGTAAATTATCTCTTGATTCTACGATTTCTCTGTACGATGTTGGAAAAGTAGTTGGTTTAACCTCTGAAGCCGTGAATTATAGGATAAAAAATCTGAAAAAACAAGGCGTTATCAAAAGATTTGCACCGATGATAAATCATCATGTGTTAGGATACACTGTTTATGGACTTCTGATAAATGTAAATAATTTAGATGGAAAAAAAGAAGCCAAACTAAAAGAATTTTTACATATAAATAAGAATGTTTTATGGGCTGTCAAATGTATTGGCAAGTACAATTTATTTGCTTATATTTGCGTTAAGAAATCCGACGATTTACATCAAACCATAAGTGATTTAAGAGAATTATTTTCTTCAGATATAAAAGAATATGAGACAATGGTTGCTTATCAGGTTTATGAATACAATTATTTTCCGGAAGTATGCAAAACTTTTTAATATCATAACTTAATCTTTCTTTTAATGAGTAAATTCAAAGAACATTTGCTGATGTTTCTGCGTGGTTTGATTATGGGTATTGCTGATATTATTCCAGGTGTTTCTGGCGGAACAATGGCTTTGATAACTGGAATTTACGAAAGATTGATTGAAGCTATTAACGGTGTTAACAGGTTCTTTGTCAGTCATTTGTTAAAGCTAAAGTTTGGTAAGGCTTTTAAGAATTTCAAGAAGATAGATTTTGCATTGTTTATTCCTTTGTTTTTAGGAATTGCAATCGCTTTGCTTGGCTTGTCGCATGCAATCGATTATTTTTTGGTTGAGTTGACTGCCATAACTTACGCTTTCTTTTTTGGTTTGATTTTAGGCTCTGCATGGCTTGTGTTAAATGGGATAAAAAAACATCGAAAAATAGGATTTTTATTTGCCATTATTGGTTTCGCATTTGCTTTCTGGCTTGTGAGTTTGGAAGCTTTAGGTGCCAATCATTCATTACTTGTATTGTTTGTTTCAGGAGCAGTTGCTATCTGCGCAACAATCTTGCCAGGAATATCAGGTTCTTTTGTAATGGTTCTTTTGAATCAGTATGAAACAGTTATTGCTTCTTTGAAGAACCTTCAAATTACTAATATATTAGCTTTGATTCTTGGAGCATTAGTTGGAGCTTTGGCCTTTTCCAAGCTGTTGAATTTCTTGTTAAGAAAGTATAAAGCAGAAACAATGTTTTTCTTGGTTGGGTTGATGCTTGGTTCTCTTAGATTACCAATTGAGAAAGTTGCTGCAGTAACTTATTTTAATACTATTTCGCAACCTATTTCTTTAGCAAAAATATTTTCTATAATGTTATCGAATTTCGTAATAATACTACCAATACTAATCGTTGCTTTAATTGGTTTCTTAATCGTGTTTTTTTTAGAAAAAAAGTTTAAACATTAATTTTTTCAGTTCTGCTTTTGACGTATTCATCATTAAGCAAGTCTTTGATTAAATCGTTTATTTCTCTGTACTGCCTTTTTTCTTCAGCGTATATTCTATTTCTTTCAACAAAAGTTTTTTTATGCTTGGCTTTGAACCTTTCAACACCAATATTTTCGTTTAATGGCGGACCAGTCATGATTGTTAATGGCTCTAATATTTCTTTTTCAACTATGAAATACATTATTCCTTTGTTGATAAATTCAAAGTTTGAATCTATCAATGTGAAATCATGTTTTTTGATTCTGGCTCTTATGAATTGAAATGATTTTAAGAGCTTTGCTCCGACAACATCTTTCTTTCCTTTCAAGGGCAGTGCTTCTATGAATATTAATTTTTCATCTTTGTTTATTTTTAGGTCTTGCTTTTTTATGATTTTTACTTTGAAGAATTCTTTGCTTGGTTTTTCAAGGAAAGCTTTGGCGGTTTTGATGAATGAATTGAATTTCTCCAGGTTCATGGCTGCGGCAGCGTTTCTATCTGGTTGTACAGGGTCAACTATTATCAATGGTGAATGTATCTTTGCATCGTCCAGTTGTTTCAACGGATCTTTCAGATGTTTTTCTAAATCAATGATTACTTTAGGCTTCCAGGTTGATGCTGCTTTGAGTAATTTTTCGAAACTTCCATAGTTGATTATTAATAGGTCCAGAATATGCCCTGAGAATCCTTTGATGTATGATTCTGCGCCGTAGACTTTTGCGGCTTTGCAGAACTGTTTCGCTAGTCTAATTTCATCTTTTTGAGATTCTTTCAAGGTTTTTTTTATGTAATCAACATGCAGAGGACTCATGTCTGTGACGTTTTCTGCTTTCTTATAATCAGTGATTTTTAGAACAGGCACTATCTCGTACAATAGAGTTCCTTGTATTTGAAAATAATCCCTGCTGCCGTGAACTCTTTCTATTTTGAAATGTTTCTTTAAGACTTTTTCAAGAATATCAGCTAAGAGTTTTCCTTTGAAAGAGTAGTCGAATCTGACGAAGAGATCTACGTCGTAATCATTCTTTAGAAATGTGTCTTTAGCAGTGCTTCCGCCTTTGACACATTCGGCTTTGATATTGGATTTTTTTAAGAGTTGATTGATTTTTTTTACAGTATCATCTACTTCTTTGATGATTGTTTTATCAGGTCTTAATTCCTTCTTCATACTTTCTAAAATCACTTGCATGAAAAGGTTTAGTTATTGTGATTATAAAAATGTATCTGAGAATTAAAGTTTCTTGTTTATTTCTTTGTAAGCTTCACGGAATGGAATTCCTTTCTTTACAAGTTTATAAGCATTTTCTGTTGCATATAATTCTTTAGTCATGGCTTTTTTGCAGTTTTCTTTGTTAACTTTGAGTTTATTAACTACTAATGTCATGATTTTTAAACATTTTTTTGTTATGTCTATGGAATTGAATAATGGTTCTTTGGTTAATTGGATTTCACGATTATATCCTGATATAGAATTACTTATCAAGCTTTTGACCTTGAACTCTTCACCTAAAACCACGTGATACTGACCTTTAACTAATTCTAGAACATCAGGATTATTTTTTTGTGGCATTATAGAGCTGCCAGTACATAATTCTTTAGGTAAACTTAAATATCCAAATTCTTGTGTGCTAAACAACAACAAATCTGTTGCTAGCTTATTCAAATCAAACATTACTTGACTTAGCAAGTTCAGAATTATTGAAGTGTATTTTCCACGACTCATCTGAGAATAAAGGGGATTATCCATTACTTTGGCAAAACCGAGTTCTTTTGCAGTCATCTCTTTATCAATTTTAAAAACAGGAACTCCAAAACCTGCCGCTGAGCCAAGTGGAGATTTATTTATTAATTTTAAGACACTATTGATTAGTTCTATGTCGTCTTTGCATGCACTGATGAAACTTCCAAGCCATACTTCAATAGTTGTAGGCATTGCTTTTTGCATGTGAGTGTAGCCAGGCATATTGATAGTGCCGTATTTTTCAATAGTTTTTTCTAGTGCTTTCTTGAAATTAACCACTAATTCTTTTGTCTTGAACAGTTCATCCTTCTCGTACAAGTAAAGAGCCGTTAAAACCTGATCATTTCTTGATCTGCAAGTATGTATTTTTTTTCCGACAGTTCCAAGATAATTCTCGATAGCTGTATGGCAATCTTCATTCTCTAAAGTTATCTTGAACTTTCCTTGAGAATGTAGTTTCATTATTGTTTTTAAACCTTTAACAACCTCGTGGACTTCTTTAGAATTCAAAACCCCTATTTTTTCAAGCATCTTAGCATGTGCGATTGATCCTAAACAGTCAAACTCAACAATCTTGTAGTCTAGCAAGTAATCATTTCCTACTGTGAACTTCTCGATTTCTTTGTTCAGTTCATAATCCTTTTTCCATAGTTTGTTTTCCATTTTTAATCAAAATACTTTTTTTTGTGTTTGTCCAGGATGGCTTTTTGGGCTTTTAATCGAATGGCGTTTATTTTGATGAAACCTTCTGAGTCCTGTTGGTTGAATCCTCCTTCTATGTCCATGCTTGACAGTTCTTTGTCATATAATGAACTAGGTGATTCACGTCCAGTTATTATTACATTGCCTTTGTATAACTTTAAGTATACTATACCGTCTATCATCTCCTGACTCTTGTTGATGGCACTCATCATAAAATCCATCTCTGGTGAAAACCAGAATCCATAATATACTATCTCACTGAATTTTGGAGTTAACATCGCTTTCAATCTCATAACTTCACGATCCATGGCTATTCCTTCAATGTCCTGATGGGCAGCCATTAAAATAGTTCCTCCAGGAGTTTCATATATCCCACGACTTTTTATACCGACAAAACGATTTTCTACCATGTCGACAACTCCAATGCCATTTTCTGAGCCTAATTCGTTAAGATAAATGAATAATTCTAATGGTTCAGTTTTCACAATGTTATTTTCTTTATTAACGACTTTTATTGGTATTCCGTCTTTGAAATGAATCTCTAGTTTTGTATATTTATTTGGTGCTTTTTTCAAGCTTTTACAGTATTTGAGTATCTTGTCACCTGCATAATGTAGTGGGTCTTCAAGTATTCCTGCTTCGTGACTGATGTGCATTAAATTAGCGTCTTCACTGTATGGTTTTGCTTTTGATTGCTCTATGTTTATTTTGTTTTTTTTGGCATAATTCAACATGTCAGTTCGTCCTTTGAATTCTGATAAGAACTCTTTGTTTTTCCAGGGTGCAAAAACCTTTATATCAGGATTTAATGCGTAATATGTTAGTTCAAAACGTACTTGGTCATTACCTTTTCCAGTTGCTCCGTGAGAAACAAATTCTGCTTTTTCTTTTTCAGCTATTTCTATTTGTTTTTTAGCGATTAAAGGTCTTGCCAAGCTTGTTCCTAATAGATATTTTCCTTCATAGATTGCACTTGCTTTTATTGCTGGAAATATGTAGTCTGTAACAAATTCTTTTTTCAGATCTTCAACATAGACTTTTGAAGCACCAGTCTTTAGAGCTTTCGCTTTTATCGCTTTGAAATCATCTGGTTGTCCAACATCTGCGATGTAAGCGATAACTTCATATCCTTTGTTAACTAACCACTTCAATATCACTGAAGTGTCTAGTCCACCACTATATGCTAATATTATTTTTTGCGAAATTACTTTTGTATTTTTCATTTTGTTTTAACCTTTTATTATTTTATTTTTAAAGTTATCGTCTAAAAACAGACATTTTTGACAATAATGTTTTATTTCGAACTTTCTCTGTAGATTACCTGCGTTGAGCAATGTGGACCTCCATAAGTCTTTGTGAAATTATTGAAATTAACTTCAGTAATGTTGATTCCTTTCATTTTGTTATGATAGTTTTCACTAACTCCTTTGACTGCAATTATTTGGTTTTGAGCGATTGTTAGGAAGTTAAGGCCATAGTTGAGTTGTTCTTCTTTCGTTAATGTGATTAAGGAATTGTTTTCTGTTTTGAATCCTTTGTTGTTGAGATAATCTTTGAAAGCCAAGTCTTTGTTTTTGTTGATATATCCTGAGTCTGTTTTTAAGTAAGTATCAACTAAAGTTTTCTTATCTGAATTATTCTTAATTCTATCTTCAAGAACTACTGCTTTGTTTGATCCTGCTATATTGAAATAAGTATCTAAATGCATCTCATCTTGACTTTTATATGAATCCTTGACGACTGCAATTTCTGAATATTCAAAAACATTGTTTTTCAATAATTGTTTTATTGCTTCAGAATTAGTTCTCAATCCTTGTCCTATGAATGCAAAATTTCCACAAGGTATGAAATCTCCTCCTTCTAATTTTCCTTCTCCATTAACTTCATAAATTGGTTTCACACCTAACTTGTTGAAAACGAATTTTGTAATTTCTGTCTCTGCTTTTCTTTGAGTTGAATTCATTTTTCTAATGACAATTCCTTTGTCAGTTGTTATTTGTTGATCTCTCAAAAAATGCATGTTCATCACAGGATTTACTAAATAGTTTTCTGCAATGAACTCAGTATTTTTTTCGTCTGATTCTTTTATGTAGACTTTTGGTTTTTCAAAAATTATTTTTACAAGATCATATGGGTGTAGTTCAGATAGTGTTTTTTGCTTGTAGTCTTTAACTTCTTTCAGAGTTTCAATAGGTAGTTCGATAGGATAAGAGATACTCAAGAATTTATCTGCTAAGTTTGTTAAATCGTCAAGTGATTTTCCTTTCTCTTTATTTCCTTTCTCATCTATTGTATCTTCTAATAGGACTTCTTTAACTAACTTAACGTTTATACTTTTTTCTTTCAATGTTTGGACGTAGTTATTGTGTTCGTTTGTAGCTTTATATCTGTCAAAAGGTTTGTTCTCGAAAAGTGCTGCTATCCCTTGTAAACAACCATAAAATAGTTCTTCTCCAGGTGTGTGCATGATTATTGTTTTTGCAGAATCATATTCTGCTTTTACTTTTGCTTTCATTTTTTCATAGCTCCCGCTAATTCTTGTTTGTGTTATATTTTCGAGGTGATTATGCCTCTGTCACCACATCATATATGGTTTATTTTCCTTTTAATATGTCTTTCTTAGATTTTTCCGTGGATATTTTGACTTGTCCGAAAATTCTCCGGAAAACTATTTAAATACAAAACTTTTTATTTAGAACATGAATGTCTCAAAAGAAACAGAAAACTATGTTTTATCTTTTTCAAGCATTAAAGATGCTTTGAAGAAAGGTTTGATTAATTATTCTAAACTATCAAGACAGATAATTAAAGATACAGAGTTGAATCCAAAGGATTTTGATGCTGTTTTAGTGGCATTAAGAAGATTAGAGTATAAATTAAGGAAGAAGAAAAGCTTTGAAAAACAGATAAGAACGTTGCTTAAGAATACAAAGTTGGAGATTAAAAACAAGATGATGGTTTGTATAATCGAAAAAAACGTTTTTCACAACAATGTTCTGGAATTGCAGAAGGATATTAAAGGTTTGAAGGGAGATGTTCGAGTAGTTGAAGGAGTTCAAGCAATAACCATGATTACAAGTCAAGAATTTGAAGAACTGGTTGACAACTATTTCAAGTTGAAGATTATTAAGAAGACTAAGAACCTTATTGAAATCATTCTCAGAAGTCCTGAATCCCTGGAAGAAGTACCTGGAGTAATGGGTTATTTGTATTCTTTGTTTGCAGAGCAAGGAATCAATATTGTTGAGACAATGAGCTGCTGGACTGACACCATTTTTATAATTGAGAAAAGAGATTTGGATAAAACAATTAAGATGCTGACTTTCTAATCGAAAACTATATATAGTAAAAGGTCGTAAATTCTTTTTAAAAGAGAGGGGCAGTATTTTATGGTTGATAAAAGGCTTGAAGACTATATGCGAAAAGTAGTGAAAAAAGGGGATAGCCTTGAAAAAGCCGAGCAGAATCTAATTGACGCTGGTTATGAAAAAGAACCTGTTCAAAAAGCCGCTGCGAAAATGAAAAGAAGAAAATTTGAAGAAATAGCTCTGGCAGTATTGGCAGTTATAATCTTTGTAGCTCTTATTGGATATTTACTAGGTTCTGAAATACTTGTTGAGAATGAACCAGAAGTCGTAGAGATTCCTGAGTTTATATTATTGGAAGAAGCAATCATAAGTGGTGACTTGACTAATTGCGAACAATTTGATACTGTTATGAAAAGTGCTTGTATTAAAGAGATTAAAAATGAAACTACTGTTGTTAAAACAACTTTACTTGATGATATAATTGAAGAAGTGGCTCTTACAAAAGACGCTTCTCTTTGCGATCAATTGACTAGTGCAGTCGAGATAAAAATATGTTTGAAAGAAGCGGAATCATGAGGTTGGAAAAATGAAAAAATTGATATTATTTTTAGTGTTGATGTTGGTGTTAATGTTTAGAGTTGATGCTCAAGCCTGTAGTGGAAGTAATAATTATCCTAATGTCTTGGAAGGAGAAGATAAAATTTTAACGGCTCCGACTGGTACTTCTGCGCCGATTACATGGCAAATAATTAGTCCCAGTAATTATCCTTCTCAAGATTCCAACTCATTTCAAGGAGCATTTTCACAACAATCAGGATGCACAGTTCATTTCAAAGTTTTCAAAAACGGAGTCTATAATCTGAAAGCTGATAATGCAGATGTAACTGTTACTGTTGAAGATTTGAGAACTGCTAAAAATTTTGGTCATGAATGCATGGTTGTTGATACTGGTAACTGTGGAGCAATTGTTGCTTATGGAGATATTTCAGCAACCAATTACATATCTGGTTTATCAATGTTTGCTTCAGGTAGAATTCACTCCTATAATAATATAACCGTTGGAACCTATGGAAATCCTAATGTTATATTAACACCGACGCTGGCTACTCTACCTGCTTTGAGAGTAACTGGTTCGATGACTGCCACTGGTGCTTTAAGTGTTACTGGTAATGCGATTGTTACAGGAACTGCTACTGCGAGTAAATTTATTGGACCCATTGATTTTAGTACCTGCTCCAGTCCGCCTAAGATTTACGCTAGTGGAAGCGATGTGGTTATTGAATTAGGAAGTTGTTAAATGATTAAAAAAATATTAATTGGATTATTGATACTTTTACTAATCAGTATGGTTAGTGCTCAAAGACATAATTGTATTGAGATAGATATGAACTGTGCAGATATAACAACCACCAGTGTTGATGGTTTTAATATTGAAGCGTTCAGATTTAATATTGATACGCGGACTCATGCTAACCAAAGATTGTCGGTTGGTACCTTAGTTGGTTCTGCAGTTAATTTGAGTGTACTTGGGAATTCCTATGTTTTGCCAGCGACAAATGTCAATGGTGCTTTAACCGTTGGATCATTAAATGTGTATAATAATTTGATAATTAGTGGAACATTAAGAGCCAGTAAATTCGTAGGAAAACTACAGGTCGGAGGAGGATGTTTCACAGGCGGACTAACCGGAGTGAGACTACAACTCGGAGGAGCAACATGTTGAAAAAGATGGTGTTGCTAATGATGGTGTTTTCATTAATGATAATTTATAGTTCTAGTGTTATTGGATATTGTAGTGGAGTAGAGATATGTGGAGTTTCATATCCTTGTCAATCCACAGACACTATGTGTCCAAGAGATTATGGTGATTGGAGCAGTTGTAGCAATGATTATTGTTATGATAATGATCAACAATGTTGTATTAAAGCCGGATGGACTTGGTATAATAATGCTTGTTGCGGTAATACTGGTGAATCCATGACAACTTCAGAGTATCACGATTCAATGGATCCAATTCCATCTGATGATACTTCTAATTGTTGTTTAAATGCGAATTACTGTGTTGATAATGGTGGTTGTTATGGTGATGAATTGTTAACTCATAAGGCAGATGCAGATTCTGATGATGATTATTGTAATAATGGTATATGGTATGATTGTAAAACCAGTACTCAATGCAATGACGGGAAAGTATGTGTGAGTAGTAATTGTGTTTGCCAAAACATTGATACTCATTGTGGACCTGGTGAAACTTGTGAGAATTGTAATTTGCAAGATGGTTGTACTGCCGCAGGCAAATATGATGATTATTCTTGTCAAAGCAATAATTGTGCAATAGCAACTTCAACTTGTACTGATGCTTGTTGTGTTAATGGATTGTGCTATAATAATGTTTGTTACAAAGATCATGCTTCTAGTACTCTGAGTGTTTTATCCGGTGGAAGTCCTGTTTTTGGTACTGAATCATTTGTTTGTACTGGTTTTAATGCTCGCTTCTGTGATAGTATAGTTGATGAATTTTTCACTCCTGGAAATCAACGATGCGACGCTTCTGATACGAATTGTAGACTTTGTTATTTTTCTAATCACACTGATGAGGAGAATTTATGTGAGACCGGATGTGGAGCTGCTGGTACTACTGATGAAAGACTTCTTAATACTTGTATAGGTAATAGCGGTTGGATAAATTATACTTGTGGTTATTCTACTGATGCTGATGCTTATGAAAGAACCTGTGATTGCCGTGTAGGCGTTAATCTTTGGAATCTTGGTGGTGATGCTCCTGCTGGTTCTTATAATGATTGTTGTGGTGATGATATTAATGAGAACAAGAACTTTGCAAAATATCATGTTTCAATGACTGGTCCTGATAAAGATACTACTGACAATGCTTGCTGTAATGCGGCCAATGATTGTGTTGATAACAATGGTTGCTATGATCATGGCAATCAAAGGGATGCCGATGGTGATGGTGACTCTGATTTCTGCAATCAAGGAACTTGGCAGGATTGTTACACAATCCCTTTTGATGATGCTCATGTTTTGAGAATTCAGAAGGGAGATGCTAATGTTGTTGGGATGATTGATAGAAATGGTATGTTCAGAATTAAAGGAACTTTAGTTACAAATCAAGCTCCAACTCCTAGTGGTGACTACTTTGATTTCAGAAATGCTGTGGGCACCGTTGTTGCTTCAATTGATGAAAGTGGTAATTTATATTTAAGAGGTAGTTTGGCTGAGAGACAGGGTTCTGTTTCTGCAAATGTTGGATCTCAGGAATTAATTGTCAGAGCCAGTGGTGGACCTGATGTCGCTATCTTTGATAGCAATGGTAATTTAAATTTGGCAGGTTGTTTATCCTATAGTGATGGGGATAGTCCTTGGTAAAGTTTGTATAGTATAATATTATTAATGAGGTGTTAAGATGGTTGATGAAGAATTAAAAAAAAGTAAAAATAACAAATTATTTTATATTATTGGAATAGTTGTGGTTGTGGTTGTTTTGTTGTTAATAATGGCTTTTTCTAGTTTGAATGATAAAGATGATGTTATTGTTGATGATGATGGAGTAGTGGTCGATGATAATGTTGTTGATGACAGTGTTGTTGATGATGTGGTACTTGATAACGTTGTAACTGAATTAGTGGATGTTGTTGATGACGAACCTAATGTTGATCAGATGAGTGATCTAGAGCTTGTTGATCACGCAATTGGAACCGATGACATTGGAATATGTGAATTAATAGAAAACACTGATGTGAAAGCCTATTGTATCGACGTAGTCACAAATACTTGAAGAGATTGTTAAATCCTGATTTGTTTTAAGTTAGATAAAATGATTATGTGAGTTTTTGTTCATCTAGTTCTTTTATCATCTGACTTCCAAGAACAAAATTTAAATACTATCAAACAATTAATAATCTAAAAAGAGGAATAACAGTGGGTATACTCGACAAATTAAAATTCTGGAAAAAAGACGGTGCTTTTGCAATAGGTGATGATTTGCTGAAAGACGACACAGGACTAAACTATGATATGGGTTTAGAAGATCAAACTGGACTAGACAACCAATTTCAACATTCAGAAATAGATCAAAGCCTCAATCCGAAATTCATGGAAAAAGTTGATTCAAAACTAGACCGATCAGAACATCAATCGCCAATCCATCAAAGTGATTCAACAATGGAATTAATATCCTCAAAACTGGACACCATAAAAGCAGAACTGGACTCAATGAATCAAAGAATAAAAAGAATAGAGAAAATTGCTGAAGATTCTCAAGAAACTAAAAAGGAAACAGTATGGTAAATAAAAACTTCATAATCTTTCCATTATTACTAATTCTAGACCAAATAACAAAAGCAATAATAGCCATAACAAACGCATCCATCGACTTAAAACTATTAGCAATAACATTCGTGAAAAACACAGGCGCGACATGGGGATTATTTCAAAACTCAAACACGATATTCATATGGATATCAATAATAGCATTAGGAATACTAATGCAGGTATACGACAAACTACCAAAGAAATCACTACCATTCATACTATCACTCGGAACAGGAATTCTAGGTAATCTAATAGACAGAATATTCAGAGGATATGTGGTTGACTTCATAAACTTCAAGATATGGCCTGTATTCAACTTCGCAGATATATTCATAACAATAGGCATAATAGGAATGATAATATGTGTGTTGAAAGAAAAGTCTAATTAAACTCGTCAAACTCATCCAATTTATCTAAATGACCATTTGTTTTAAGCCACTTAACTTGTATGGGTTTGTATTTGAAAATAATATCTCCTTTTGCATCGCCACCAAGCTCCCAGGGTTCAACAAGAACAATATCTCCTTCACGAACCCACAATCTTCGCTTTAACCTACCTGGAATACGACAAATTCTGGTTTTACCGTCCAAACATCTGACATTGCACCTGCTACCGCCGAGTCTTTTATCAAGCAAACCAATGCTTTGAAGTCCTCGAGGAAGCTTAACTCTACGAATGTCTTCTTGAATATCCTCTTCAGTTGATGCAGTAAATGCCATTTTCAAGCAAAGAAAACACAGGTGCTTTTATATATGTTGCGGAAAAGCGTAGATTTCCTATCATTCCGAAAATCTTTGATTTTTGTTTATGTTGCTAAAAAATGTTATTATCTATTGTTTTATAGTCACTTAAAGCTCTTATACAAGTAGAAGTTGTTAACAACCTGTTTTGATCTTTTGCATCTTCTCTCCACCTGCTCTTATTGACCCACGGTTCTGTATTTGAATGGGATGGAAAACGAAGAATATCATATGAATTCCAGCTTCCATCTTTTCTTTGAGAAGACAGTAACTCTTCAACACAAGAATTAATTTTATCATAACTTTCTTCACTTCTAATCATCCCTTGTGTTGCTAGAGCAAGATAAAAAGGAATATCAGATATATTTTCTTCTTTTGAAAGCCAATCACCTGCTTTTTTTACTTGACTTTTATATCCTAATTTTGAAAGAACTTCAATTGCATGAACTGTTGCATAGATGTCATTGTTCCACCAATAAGATCTCCATCTGCCATCTTCTTGTTGTGAGTCTAAAAGAAATTTAACTGCTTTTTTGTTATCTGGATTTGCCAATAATGCAGAAGTGGTTATATCTGCAGTTGATGATATCCAACCATCGAGAGATTCTTCTTTTGGAATTCTTGAATCATAGTCTTTTCTTACTTTTTCTTCTAGATAAGTTCCAAAACCACTGTCACTGTTTTGATGTTTGTCTAAGAATTTTTTTGCTTTGTAAACTTCTTGTTCATATCCAAACTCTGACAAAAATCTGATTGCAAAAGCAGTTGAATCTGAATCGGAAGAAGCAAGATTGCTATAGCTAAATCCACCATCTTTTTCTTGGTATTTAACTAGTTCTTTTGCAGTATCTTTGATTCGAATATTCCAAGGATCTAAATCCAAAAGATTCAAACCTACAAAAGAAGAAATCCAGTAGGAACTTTCACCATGATGCTTTGATGAAAAATCATACCATAAACCATCTTTTTTTCTATTGTCAAAAACAAATTTAGTTGCTTTGTCTATTGATTTTGTTGCATTCTTTTTATTTGATTTTATGGTTCTTTTTAAAACTCTGGATGGTTGTTCTTTTCTTTTTTTGAAATAATTTGAAATTCCTTTTTGAGTGTAATGTCCAATTAAAGCTCCGACAACAACTGCAGCCGATCCGAATGTTGTTTCTACAATTGTGCTTAAGTAGTGAAAAGGCATTAAATCTATTTCTACTGGTTGTTGTTGCGCTGTTATTGTATGTACAATTACACCCATATTTTGGTGTATTTTTAAAATTGTATATTCAAAAGACGCAATAGATGTAAGTATTCCTGTTAGGTTTGGTATTTTAATTTCCATTTTTTCCTCAAGTTTCAAAAAATCTTCTTTGCGAATTCTATTATTTCGTTATGATATTTTATTCCAAAAGGAATTGCTGCTCCTAATGCATAAGAACCAAGATTTTGAATATGATCTGTTAGAGAATAATCTACGATATCCTCATAATGTATTTGTTTGGCATAATGATTACTCATAATCACTTTCATAGTACCCCAAATGGGTGCTGCAATGGTCAATAATGGATCTCCAGTAGTTAAACAATCTATAGTGGCATAAATTCCTCCAGATATTGTTGATAATATTTTTGCTTTAGCCATTTTAATCACCTCTAATTTTATTCATTATATAATTGCTAATATGTAATACTCCAAATAAAGCCATTACTTGAAGACCTAATCCTGCGCCTAGTTCTAGATAATCTTTCATTATTGCTTCGTTTGAAAACAATCTTTGAACTAAATTTGTTTTCAAAGCGTAATCTTTAAACATTAATGCGGTTCCGGTGGTTGCTGCAAGAGCTGCAGTTACACTTGAAAAATAAGTTTTTACCTCTACTTTTTCTCCATATTTTACATTTGGAAACCTTTTGTATAATTGCTCCATTTTACACAAAGAATATGAACTATTCTTTTATAGTTGAGTTGTTATTTAAAATAACAACATTTATATTTTTCAATCACTTTCTTTTTTTGCATGGAAGAACAATTAAAAAAAGCAGGACTCACAGGTAACGAAGCAAAAGTTTATCATGAGCTACTAAAAAAAGGTTCTTTATCCGCGTATAAGCTAGCAAGAAATATTAGTATGGATAGAACTCTTTCTTATACTGTTCTCAATCATTTAATAGAAAAAGGATTGGCAAGTTATATAATAAAAGATAATAAGAAATATTTCGAAGCATCTCCTCCTGAAAATCTTCTAAATTCTCTAAAAAAACAAGAAGCATTTATCAAGGATTTAATTCCTAATCTAAAAAACATACAACAACAAACAGACCATCCTCAAGAAATAAATGTTTACGAAGGAAAAGATGGGTTGAGAACATTTCTAAATATTGTTTTAAGACATAAAGAATTCAGTTCTTTTGGAGCAACCGGAGGAATGTTTTATCAATTATATGAACTTCCACGATTAGCAAAGAAACTAAAAGATATGGATGCTAGATTAATTGGTCATCCAAAATACAAAAACACAGACGCATTTATCTTAAAAAACGTTAAATATCGATATCTAAATATAAACGCAGAAGCGACAACTTCAATATTCGGAGACTATATTTCAATTCATTTGTTAACTCAAAAACCAATAGTTATTGTGATAAAAAACAAAGAAATAGCAGAGAGCTACAGAAATTACTTCAATTTTTTGTGGAAAGTTGCAAAACCATAATTTCATTGAATTATCTTTCACAAACTTTATTTACTCCTAAAACATTCTTAGACCATGCAGAAATATGTTTTCAAAGAATATAATCCTGAATACAAAGCTTTTTTCATATTGGAAAAGAAAAAAATAGAAAAAGCTCTCGGTTCAACTGCTAAAATTGAACATGTGGGTTCGACAGCAATTCCTAATTTAGGTGGGAAAGACATTCTTGATATTGTTGTAGGCGTTTCAAAATCAAACATTGGCATTGCTAAAAATAAATTAGAAAAAGCAGGTTACGAATTTCGTGAAAAAGCAAGTGTTCCTGAAAGACTATTTTTCAGAAAAGATTATTCCTACAAAAATAGAAAAAGAAGAATTCATATTCATCTCACAAAACTTAGCAGTCAAGATTGGAGCGATATGATTAGTTTTCGAGATTACTTACTAAAACACTCTAAATTTATTAAACAATATGTCGCAATTAAGAAAGAAGGAGTAAAAAAAGCCCTTGGTGATGGAGCAAAGTATAGAAAACATAAAGAAAAATTTATCGAAACTATTCTGAAAAAAGCATCAAAACCATGATTTTAACTCTAGAAATCGCAACTTTTTTAAATAATTAAACCTAAATACACTTTCTTCAACGTTTAACATACAAAAATCAAAAACAATTTTTGAAGTCACAGAAAGAAAAACTTTCTGGGACACAAAATTAAATAATTTTGAAGTTCAAAATGCAAAAAGCATTTTTAACATTCATGGCCATCAAGAAGAAGAAAGACAAAGTATCGTCTGAAGATTTAAAGGAAGAAGTGTTAAAGGATAGTAAAATTTCTAAAAAGCAAAGTTGTATAGCCTGTAAGAAACCTGCAGAGTATTGTATGCGTGGAATTCCAGAAAATTGTTATTGTAAGGAATGCGCACAGGATTATTTTAAGCTTCTGAGTTATCTTGAAAAGCTCAAATGAATGGAACTTCTTTATCGGATTTAATTCCATAAACAAATACGTAATTCCAAAATAAACTTTTTCGTCTGATAACTCTAACGGAGAAACCTGCATTCTTAAAGACGTTTTCAATTTTTTTATTGGAAGAGAGCCATTCAACATTTGGTAAAATCCAAAAGAAATCGACGTACTCTGCAAAGAAAACTTTTCCATTCTCAGGCAGAATATTATTCATATCTGAAAGTATTTTTTGAATGTTCTGCATATAGCCCATCATTCCAACGGAGAAAATCATGTCAACATACTCGATGTCTGGGTGAACCCTGCTAACATGGTGCCTATCATGAATCATTTGAACATGCTTGTAACCTTTTTTATACAATCTTCTGGATAGAATGCTCAAATTCTTCTTGCTTAAATCAGTGGCATAAACCTTTCCTTCAGGACCAACTGCTTCAGCCAAATGTAAAGTTAAAGTTCCAACACCGGAGCCATAATCTAAAACATGTTTTTTCTTAATATCCTTGAAAATCTTAAGAATATCCTTTCGAACAGCCTTAGGCAATAAAAAGTTTTCAAACAATAAATTAAGATAAGCAAAAGAATTATTTATCTTAATAATGGCGTCAGGATCATAGTAAAATAACAACAGGAAGTAAATTGGTATTCCAAATATTATGAAAGACAGACCAAGCTTTAATATTGAAAACGCGCCGTGCACCGACACCAGCCAATAACCCACCAACGACAATAACATCAAAACAATAATTGCAGGTCCAACCTTTCCAAAAGGTACTTTGTAGGGCCTCTCAACATCCGGCTGCTTGAAACGCAGGATGACAACACTCAACAAAGTCATGGAGTAAATAATGATTACTAAAGGAAGTAAAATTTCCAACAAAGTCTCATAGGAACCAGAACCGAGAATAACTAGTATACTAGTAAGAACCGTTTGAAAAATAATCGCGACATAGGGCGTTTGATTCTTAGGATGAATCTTAGCGCATTGAGTTATGAACAATTTGTCCTTGGCCAAAGCCAAAATCAACCTGGGTGCAGCAACAATCCAACCAGCAACACTACCAACGATTGATAAGTAAACAAGGATTGTGAAAATACTTTTTCCAACTGCACCATAATGTGCGAAAGATAAATCAGCCAATGGCGCAAGTGAATTTGCAAATTGAGCCCAGGGAATGGTGCTTATGGAAGTGATGACAAACAACAGGCTCAAAATAGCGATGATTATTGTTCCGTATATCAAAGCTTTTGGAATGACTTTTTCAGGATTCTTAGTCTCTTCGGCTAGGAAAGTAACTGTTTCCCAACCAAAGAATGTTTCGGCTATGAAAAATATGGCTATGAATATAAGTGGCCATGTAAAAAATTCAGGGAAGAATGGAGTTAAATTACTGAAATTCATCGATAAAACTCCCGGTACAATTAGTCCTAGTAATGAACTCATGGTTATAATTCCAAAAGCCACCAACATTACGGCGCTAGTCTTCATGCCTTTGTAGGCCATGAAGTTGAAAACAATTATGAACATCAGACTAATAGCTATCTTTAACAATCCAGGCATTGAAGGATTCAAATATCTTATTGCTCCGACCACAAGCATTGCAATGGTTATGTTTCCAGCAAGTAGAGTCATCCATCCAATCAAGAAAGAAACAAATCTTCCATAGGCTTGTTTACAGTATTCATAAATCCCACCTGATTTAGGATACATGCTGGCTAGTTCTCCAAATGACATTGCTATATAAATCGAAATTAGTGATAATATGACCCATGAAATAATTGATGCAGGTCCTGATATTTTAACACCTAATGCAGGCAGAAAGAAAATTCCTGTTCCCATTATGGAATTAATAGTTATAAGAAGAAGTACGGGAAAGTTCAGAGTTTTCTTTAGCTCGACCATTAATATTATTTTGTGTCGTCTGATATATAAATTATTGGTTCAATTGAACAGTGGTAATGATTATATTTTTAAAACCGAGATATTTCTTAGAACTATGAAATCTGAAAAAGCTAATTTTTTTCAGGTTCATAATTTCATGGAGCTAAAATTATGAAAACACATTTTGTTGAGGTAAAATACGATTTGAAAGTAACTATTCCAAAGAAAGTTTTAGACAGTCTTCCGAAAACAATAATGTTGTTTTTAACGGCTCAACTAATTGATCAAAAAGAAGATATTATAAAACAATTAGAGAAAGCAGGCAAAAAAATTTTTTTAACAAAACCAAGACATACAATCTATGAAGGACAAATACTTGGTTGTAGCATGGAAAAACATGAAGGTGATTTTGAAGCATTTTTTTATATTGGTGACGGATTATTTCATCCGCAAGCCTTGGTTTTGAAAAACGATAAAACAGTGCATATTTGGAATGCTGTAACAAAAAAATATTCTGTGCTAACAAAGAAAGATGCTGAGCTTTCAAGATCAAGAATCAACGCTGCCAAAATGGGTTTTCTGATGAGTAAAAACATAGGTGTTTTAGTGACTACAAAACCCGGTCAAAACAAACTATTATATTTTAAAAAAATCATGAACCGTTATTCTGATAAAAAATTCTATTTTCTAGTGAACAACAACATAGAATTCGACAGGTTGGAAGATTTTCCATTCATCGATTGTTTTGTCAACACTGCTTGTGAAAGAATAGCGACCGATGATTATGATAAACTTAACAAGCCAATTCTAAATTTCGAAGACCTACCATAGTTTTTCTATTTTAAAGTAGTAAATGACGAAATGTTTATAAATAAAATTGAATTGCTGTTCTCTATAAAGTTTTATTTTCGAAAATAAAATTGTTTGGGGGAACATAAATGAGATTTTCAAATACAATAAAAAACACTATATTTCTAATGATTGCAATATGTATGCTAACAATAACTGCCATGAGCGCAGTAGCAGTTGACTGTAGTCTGGATGTAGAAGGACCAGTATTTCTTATAGGAACAAACCATTTCATTAATGATGGGACAATAACTTTCTTTAATCAGGCTCATGATGATTGTTCTCCTATTCAAACAGTGAAATTATTTTTTAATGTTTCCCAAAACGAAATTTCTTTTACCTGTGGAACCCCTGAAACAGGAATAAATATGAATGCTGATGATGGTTCTTTTGATGAACAAATAGAATTTGTCAGCAAAACAATGCCTTTCAATGAAAGTGGATGGGCTAATACTTGTGTACAAGCTCAAGATTCTCTAAACAACTGGGGTGCCTGTGTTTGCGATAAACTGAAAATAGATTTTTTCCCCCCTGTAGTTAAAAACATACAAATCAACCCTCCATTCAATAAAGGAATTTTTAACTTTACAGCAGACGCAGTAGATGATTATTCACCAATTGCAGAAGCAGAATACTTTGTCACACATAACGCAGGATTTGTATGCCCGGATAAAACTGTAAGAGGAACCCCACTTCAAGCAACAGACGGTAACTTTTGGACTAATCAAACAGAAGAAGTATTTGCAAATAATGTTGTATATTATGCTGATGGAACAAACTATCTTCATATAAGAGCCAGAGAAAGCACTGGTCCTCAAGGAAGTGGCCAATGGGGTGAATGCACTATGGCAACATTCGAAACAGACTCTCATCCTCCAATTGTGACCATGGTTTTAGTAAACCAAGGAGCTCCCGAAGAAGAACTAGTGTGTGGAGAAGACCCTGATGTTTTCGTAACAATATGTGACACAGAATCACCGATTACAGAAGCAGAGTATTTCTTAGACATGTGGATTCCTCCAGAAAACATACCAAACCCTGGAACAGGATACAACTTAACTCTTGTACGACAATACAAACCTTTTGAATCATTACTATTTTTCTGCTCAGACTTTGAAGGAACCATTCCACTGGACCAGTTAGATGATGGAATACATTATTTTAACCAGGTCAGAGGAAAAGATGCCTTTGGAAACTGGGGAAAAATATCTTATCAAAATTTTAATTACTCATTCATATCAGACAATACACCACCAGAAACAAACAAAGAAATAATCTTTGGTGGAGACAGACATGTAGAATGTAACATAACAGAAGCCAACGGAGAAACAATAACCAACGGCTGCTACTATGTGCAAAACGAAACTGAAATAACATTAACTTCAGAAGACCCAGATACAAACGAATTTGCAGGCGATGTAACAATTTATTACAAAATTTGGTGGTCAGTAGACGGACAGGATCCATGGACTGTTATTGAAGAAGATGAAAGCGAATTAAACGAACCAATTTCATTCACTCTAGACAAACCATCATATCACCTGATAGAATACTGGGCAGAAGATGGATGCGAACAAGAAGAACTACCACATCACTTCGAACTAGACATTGTACATTTAACCTATTGTGGTGATGGGATTGTTCAAGATCCAAACACATACGGAGAATTCGAAGAATGTGATGGTACTGATGGTGTTGGTCCTCATCAAACATGTGAAGAAGATTGTACATTAACTAATCTTCCTTGGTGTGGTGATAATGAAGTTAACCAAGTATGGGAACTTTGTGATGAGAACGGTAATAATACTGATACTGCCTGTACACCAGGATATGAAGATACTTGTTCATGGTGTGATTTAGAATGTCAGCCTCATGAAGAGTCAGGTCCATATTGTGGTGATAATATTGTGAATGGTCCTGAAGAGTGTGATGGAACGGCTGGTGTAGGTCCAGATGAACTTTGTGCTAATGATTGTACACTTTACAATAAAACTTATTGTGGTGATGGTATTGTTCAGGATCCAAACGATTATGGTGTAAATGAAGTTTGTGATGAAAACGGAAATAATACAAACACAGCATGTACACCTAGCTATGAAGATACTTGCTCTTGGTGTGATTTAACATGTATTCCTCATAATGAAACAGGTCCATACTGTGGTGATGGAATCTGGCAACCAGCAGAAGAGGAATGTGAAGGTGCTTTTGGCGTTGGACCACATGAATCATGTACAGCCGAATGTACAATTACTGATTTGACTTATTGTGGTGATGGAATAAAACAGAACCCTAATGAAGAACTTACTGGTGGCCCATTGAATGACGGAGATGAAGAGTGTGATGGTACTGATGGCGTAGGTCTTCATCAAGAATGTACAGAAATTTGTACTTTAGAAGATTTACTTTGGTGTGGAGATGGCTTTGTAAATCAACCATCTGAAACTTGTGATGAGAATGGAAACAACACTGAAACAGCATGTACTCCAGGTTATGAAGATACTTGTGATTGGTGTGACTTATCTTGTCAACCTCACGAACTAACAGGTCCATATTGTGGTGATAATATTGTGAATGGTCCTGAAGAATGCGATGGAATAGCTGGTGTAGGTCTTCATCAAGAATGTACAGAAGAATGTACACTAACAGACTTGCCATGGTGTGGAGATGGCTTTGTAAATCAACCATCAGAAGTTTGTGATGAAAACGGAGCAAACACAAATACTCCATGTACTCCAGGATATGAAGGTACATGTGATTATTGTGACACAAGTTGTCAACCTCATGAAGTTGAAGGTCCATATTGTGGAGATGGAATCAAGAATGGCGCAGAACAATGTGACGATGGAAACTTAGATGAATTTGATGGTTGTATGAGTAATTGTAGAACAACAAATTTCGAATGTCAAGGAATAGATATTGTTGCAGATGGAGTTGGAATGAATACTCAACCTCAGACTTTAACTCAAGATGTTCAAGGAGAATCAATATTAGGACTTCTTTACTGGAGCTTTAGGGGAGCAGCAGATAACACAATCAAAGCAGATGGAGTAAACCATGTTGGTCTACTAACAGGAACTCCTTTAGTAACTTCAACCTGGTGGGCAGAAACATACACTTATAGAAATGATTTCACTGATGAAGTTTCATCTGGAAGTAATTCGTGGACTTTAAGCGGTATGAATTCAGCTTCAACACAAACACCTGAAGCAGCAGCTTTACTGACAGTCTATGAAGATGAAGAAGTCGAGAACATTATAATGATAAAATCACATAATGATTTCTTCTACAATGATCTTGATGACTCACTTAATGCAGACAATTCAAATGTTGTAACATTTGAGTTTGAAGCAGGAGACAAAGATAGAGACACAAAAGTTATTATTGTTGTAGGAGACGCAGCTGCTTTACCAAGAACAGATAGAATATGGTATAAAACTGGCACAGGAGTTGTTCCAAGTACTGTGATTGGAGAAACTTTAATGGCTGAGAATGAATTAAAATCAGCTGATGGTCCAGAAGCAGATACCTTTGAAGGACATATTGTTATACCTGAAGGACACACTTATTTGGCAATGCAAATAGAAAGTCCTTTACCAAGTTGGGCTGGAGACAGTGCAATATGGATGGCAACAGCAATAGCGATTGATTGTAAACCAGCACCTTTCTGCGGAGATGGAGAAATAAATGGTTTACCTGAATGCACTGAACATGATAGAACTGATTATAATGTATGGTATTTGAATACTAAGTTTGGATTGGATCATTGGCTTGTTGATATTGACACGGGTTATTTCTGGAACTGGGTAATATCTGAAAAGAACATTGACGCATGTGAATGGCTTTTAGTGTCAAAAGAAAGACAAGAAGAATATTATGAGGAATACAAAGATTCACTTTATGTTCCGCCAACATTCGTTTGTAATAATGGAATACTAGAACCAGGTGAAGAGTGTGACGATGGCAATTATATTGATGACGATGAATGCAGCCGAGAATGTAAAGAAAATGGTCCAACAGGAAATGAGTGTAAAAATATAGATGGATGGGAAGATGGTGGAAGAAACCATGGAACCAAAGGATCAATTTGTATTAATACTTGTGATGCTAGTTCATTTACAGTAAATGATTTATGGCGAACTGCTTTTTTAACTGATTATTGTGTCAGTGGAATTATTTTACATGAATATAACTGTGAGAATGGTTTCATAGTTGACTATGATATAAACTGTGGTTCAGAAGGAATTTGCCAAGCAGGAAGATGTACACTTCCAGATACAGTTTGTGGTAATGGAAAAGGAGAAGTTGGCGAAGAATGCGAAGATGGCAACCTCATCAATGGAGATGGTTGTAGTGCAACCTGCACAAAAGAAATATTAATATTTGAAATTGAAGAAGAATGTGATAACGGAACATTAAATGGAATCGCATGTATGCCAGGATATGGAGACACCTGCTCTTATTGTAGTAATGAATGTACAATAGAATATGAAGATGGTGGTTATTGTGGTGATGGAATCAAGAATGGTCTAGAAGCATGTGACGGTACAGATGGATTGAGTGTAGGAGAAATTTGTACTTCTTCATGTACAATAATCTATCCTGAAAGCTGTGAAGATACAGATGGCGGAAGAATCTACGATGTAATAGGATCAACTATCTGGTGTCCATCAAGTATTGTATTGGGAATGACTTGTGATGGTGTTTTTGATAGTTGTAATGGAAATACATTGACAGAATGGTATTGTGAAGAAACAAATAGACTATCTGAACAAGTCAACTGTCCAAACGGATGTTCAAATGGTAAATGTAATGAATGTCTTGGTTATGAACTATGTGATGGACTTGACAACAATTGTAATGGTAAGATCGACGAAGGATTCAATGTTGGAGATTCATGTAGTGTTGGCATTGGCGAATGTTCAAACAATGGACAACTTGTCTGCTCACAAGATGGACTAACTGCAGAATGCAACGCAGTTTCATTAGAACCAACAGATGAAATATGTGATGGATTAGATAATGATTGTGATGGAGTTGTTGACAACGGATTTGACGTTGGAGATAGCTGTATATCAGATTCAAACTCTTGCGGAGATTCAAACGATGGAGTCAAAGTTTGTTCAAATCTTGGATTTTCAACGACTTGTGATGCAGTAACACCTGGAGAAAGATCTGAATGGAACCAAGTTTGTGATTCAGAAGAAAATTCATGTGGAGACACAAACTCTGGATTAACTGATTGTGATGGAATATGTGATGCAGAAATGCCTGAAGAAAGAGAAGGATATGGCAATTCATGTAATGTTGGCGTTGGTCAATGTTATGCAGAAGGATTTTACATTTGCTCAGAATCAGGAGTTGAATGTGGAGCAACACCAGGAGAACCAACAACAGAAATCTGTGATGGATTAGATAATGATTGTGATGGATTGGTTGATGAAGGAGCTGTCTGTGGAGATGATTGTACAGTTGGAAATTCAAACATTCGATCATGTGGAACAGATATAGGAACCTGTGAGTTTGGAACAGAAACCATGACTTGCGAAGACAATGGTCTTGGTGGCGGAGTTTGGAGTGATTGGAGCGATTGCATTGGTGGAGTGAATCCTGTAGATGAAATCTGTGATGGATTAGATAATAACTGTAACGAAGCAATCGATGAAGACCTAACAAGAGACACAACATGTGGAATTGGAATTTGCTCAGACAACACAGGTTATGAAACCTGTACAATGGGTGTTTGGGGAGACGACACATGTAACCCATTCGAAGGATCAACAAGCGAAACATGCAATGACTTAGATGATAATTGTAACAGTTTAATAGACGAAGATGATGTCTGCGGAGAATGTGTTTATGGTGGGGAAGAAGTTCGAAACTGTGGAATTGACACGGGTCTTTGTGAACTAGGAACTGAAACCAAGATTTGTGGAAGTAATGGTCTTGGTGGCGGAATCTGGGGTACATGGGGTTCATGCATTGGATCAATCGGTCCAACGGATGAAATCTGTGATGGTCTAGACAATGATTGTGACGGGTTAGCTGATGAAGGAACAACCTGTGTAATCTGTGGAGACTGGATAGTTGACGAACCATGGGAAGAATGTGACGATGGAAATATTCTTGATGGTGACGGATGCTCAAGCAATTGTAAAATAGAAATACCTCCTGAGTGTTCAGATGGCATTGATAACGATGGTGATGGAGATATTGATTTCCCAGCCGATTCAGGTTGTGACGGTCCAAATGATGATAGAGAATACGAAGCAGAAACATTTGCACCAGAGATAAAAGTCACAAAAATAGATGCCTATGGATACGACTATTACAAAGGTTCGGCAGGTAGCTATTGGTTGTTAGGAGTCACTCTTGAAAACACAGGCAGCAAGGATGCAGATGATGTAGTTGTAGGAATTATATTCCCAGAACTCGGATTTAAGAAAGACATCGCAACAGTCGATATTGACGATGGTACAAGAAAAACCACTTGGTCATACATGTACATACCAAAAGACATTAAACCAGGATTTTACTTCCTAGGTGTGTTTGCTGGAAACGATGATGTACATCGAACCAAATACGTCGAAATAGAAATCCAATAATTTAATTAATTTTTTTATTCTCTTTTTTTATTTAATAACTATAAAAACTCTACAAACAATAGTTTTATTAAATATTCAATATCCTGGTTAAATATGGATTCGAAACAGAAAATTATTTCTAAATGTAAAATTTTATTAGATGCATATCATTCAGGTAAATTAGGTTATATGAAAATGCCTGAAGATTCTAATCCTGGATTTTCTGAAAAAGATAAGGAAGTTCGTTTTGTATATTTTACTTTGCCAATGAGTTTAAATTATCAAAGAGATAGTTACAAACTTTGGGAGTCTGTTTTAGAAACCTTTAATGATTCTGAAACAAGAAAAATATTTGATGTAAAATATTCTGCAAATCTTGATGAAGAACAATTAAGAACTTATTTGATGAAACATAAGATTGCTCTTCAACCAAAGAAACATATTGCTACGTGGCAGAAGATCTCCCAAACAATTTCAGATAATTGGGGGGCTGTTGGAAATTTGTTAAAATTTGTTGATTATGATTTTATTAAATTGAAAGATGTTATTCAAAATAAATTCAAAAAAGGTTTTCCCTATTTATCAGGTCCAAAAATTTTTAATTATTGGAGTTTTATAATTCAAGAATATGGTAAAATAAAATTAAAGAATTCAGAATTTATTGAGATTGCTCCAGATACACATATTACGAAATGTTCTGTAATTTTAGGAGTGATTACGCAAGAAGAATCAGAGTTTTTAACCAAAGAAAAAATATCTGAAAGATGGCGAGAGATTCTTCATGGAACGGGAATTAACCCTATAAATATGCATTCTCCGTTATGGTTTTGGAGTAGAAATAATTTTCAATTTAAGTTAGATTGATACGTGTTTTGTTATTCTAGAATTTAATTTACCTACTTACTTGCGTCTGCTTGTCGTTCTAATTCTAGCTTTTTAGCGATTGCTGCAGAATTCTGACTTAATTGATAAGCAGCAATTATTTCATCGGCTAGACATTGTTCGGCTGTTTTTTTAGAGTTAAAAGATTTTTGAAAAGCTCCTTGAGTCATCATTTTAAGAACCACGTCAACTCTTCTTTGAGGAGCACATTCAACGGCTTTTGGATATCGAGCACCACCATATTCAATGGCAACAATCTCTTCTCTTGGAGCCGCGTTTTCAATTGCTTTAACAAAAACTTCGATTGGGTTTTTATTAAGTTTTTTTTCAATAATTGTAAATGTGTCTTCAACAATTTTATATGCGGTTGTTGCTTTGCCTGTACTTGCTCCACTGCTAATTTTATGTTTTTTACTTCTGTGGCCTGGCACCATAATTCTGTTGATAAGTCTTTCAACTATGAATACTTTTGACTTGTGAAACCTGTTCCCTGCGTATCGAGCGCCTGTTTTTGGAACAATAACTGGATTCACATTTATATATCTTTTTAGACCAGGATCTTCTACTTGTATCTTTGAACAATCCCATCTGTTAAATGCTTCTATATTAGCCATGGGCTTTTGGAATTATAAACCATTTATAAAACTTTTGCTGGCTTAGTGTGCAGAGTTTTTTGATTATTAACACACTAAACTTCAAAAAACATAATTCATGTCTTTTGATAACTGTCGACAACTAAAAATTTATAAAACCTTAATCTTTTCTCACGATTAATGGCTGAAAAGAAAAAAGAATCAAAAAAGAATTCTGAATCTCAATCAAAGATTGAGAAAAAAGAATCAAAAAAGAATTCTGAATCTCAATCAAAGACCGAGAAAAAAGATAATTTAGTTCCTGAAGTAAATATAGGTTTAGTTGGACATGTTGATCATGGAAAAACAACTTTAACCGAGAGTTTATCAGGTAAATGGACTGATACTCATTCTGAAGAATTAAAAAGAGGAATCACCATTAGATTAGGATATGCAGATGCTGTTTTCGTCAAAACCAAGAAAGGCGAGTTCACAACAGAAGCCAATGCCAAAAAAAATAAGGAAGAATATAAAGTTCTTAGAAAAGTTTCGTTTGTAGATGCTCCCGGACATGAATCACTCATGGCAACGATGCTTTCAGGGGCCAGAATAATGGATGGTGCAATACTGTTAATTGCTGCCAATGAAACCTGTCCACAACCTCAAACAAGGGAGCATTTAATGGGTTTACAAATTGCAGGTATAAAAAATATTGTTATTGTGCAAAACAAAATAGATTTAGTAACTGAAGAAAGAGCTTTGAGAAATTACGAGAAAATCAAAGAATTCTTGAAAGGAACTGACTATGAGAAAGCTCCAATAATACCTATTAGTGCTCATAAAAAAGTTAATATAAATTTCTTAATTGAAGCTTTGGAAACAGTCATTCCAACTCCTAAAAGAGATGAAAAGAAAGAGCCATTAATGTTTATTGCTAGAAGCTTTGATATTAATAAACCAGGATTCAAACCCAAAGATATAAAGGGCGGAGTTCTTGGAGGAGCTTTATTACAGGGTGTAATCAAAGAGGGCGACAAAATAGAAATTAGACCCGGAAGAATAACAGAAGTTCAGAACAAAATCGTTGCCATACCATTAATAACAAAAGTCACTTCTTGTATAACCGGTGGACATTCTGAAAAAGAAATCAAACCAGGTGGGTCTGTGGCCATTATGACAACTCTAGATTCTAGCATTGTGAGTTCTGATAAACTGGTCGGTAATGTTATTGGTTTACCAGGTAAACTACCGCCTATTTGGTATAATTTGGTTTTGGAAACAACTCTTCTGGAGAAAGTTGTTGGAAGCGAGAAAGAAGAGGCTGTTGAACCCGTAAAAATGGGTGAAATACTCATGCTTAATGTTAATAGCGCAGCAACGGTTGGATTCGTTACTGACTTGAGTAAAAACCAGTTTTCATGCAGATTAAAAAAACCAATCTGTGCAGAAATCGGTAGCCATGTAACCATTAGCCGAAGAATCGGAACGAGATTCAGATTGATAGGTTTTGGCGCGATAAAAGAGTAGGTGTTTTCATGTATAATCCAAACAAAGTACATTACGTTTCTGCAACGATTATCATTGTTAAAGATGGTAAATTTTTAATAACCAAAAGATCTCCTAATTTGAAAGCATTTCCTGGATTGTGGACTGTTCCAGGAGGAAAAATAGAGTCAAAAGATTATGAAAGACCAAAAGATACTTCTGCTCATTGGTATAATGTTTTTGAAAATGTTTTGAAAAGAGAGACCTTAGAAGAAGTTAATTTGAAAATAACAAACATCAAATATTTGACTAGTTTAGCTTTCAAAAATAAAGAAGACGTTCCTGTTTTAATAGCGAGTTTCTACACTGAAGATTTCGAAGGAAAAATAAAATTGTCTCCTGAGAATACAGAGTTTAAATGGGTTAATTTGGAAGATGCTAAAAACTTTGAATTGATTGAAGGTATCTATGAAGAATTAGAAATGCTCGACAAAGTTCTCAAAGGCGAAAACCCTGGCGAGTGGAATAACAGAAATTAAAAATAATTTCTGAACTTCCTTCTTGAAAAAAGAAGTAAAAAAATAAATAAAATTAAACAATCTTTATCTTAAAGTTCAAGTTTCTTCCTGCCAATGGGTGGTTCAGGTCTATTGAGACTGTGTCTTTACTCACTCTTGCTATTCTTGCAGGTATTTCTTGCCCTTCTGGCGATCTCATAACTAAAACCATTCCTACTTGAGGTTCAGGTTCTTTTGGAAGTTTATCTTTTGGAATTGCCTTGACTAAATCAGGGTTTGGCGTGCCGTATGCTTCTTCAGGTGATAGTTTGAATTCTTTTTCTTCACCTTTTTTCATTCCAATAACTGATTTTTCAAATCCTGGAATAACCTGTTTTGCACCAATCTCGAATTCGAGTGGTTTACCGTGTTTTGCAGAATCATCAAAAACAGTACCGTCATCAAAAGTACCTTTGTATTCAATCTTAACTTTATCGCCTTTTTTTATAACCATGTATATCAACTCCTTTCAAATAAAGATTAAAGCGACTTTTTTAAGTGTTTTGGTTTTTTCATACCAAAGCTCAAAAATTTATTTTTGTTGTTTTGGTTTTGTCGTTTGTGATTTTTATCTTACTTTTTTTTCACTTCTTCGCCAGGTTTATAAACAGTTGTGACTTTCTTAATCACAATCGAATTTTAAAAGGTGATAAACATGAGTAATTTAATGCATATAAACCAAACAAACTTTGTAAAAGAAGTGCAAGAATCAACGACCCCAATAATCATAGATTTCTGGGCAGAATGGTGCGCCCCCTGTAGAATGATGGGACCGGTATTTGAAGAACTAAGCAACCAATATGAAGGCAAACTAAAATTTGCAAAACTAAACACAGAAACAGAACCAGCACTGGCAGGAAGCTTTAGTATTAGAGGAATACCAAGCCTTCTAATAATGAAAAATGGACAAGAAATTGACAGAATAGTGGGATTTGCGCCAAAAGAAATTCTAAAGCAGAAAATAGATTCTGTCCTTGCAAGTATCTAAAATGACAGTTAAAATAGAATTATTCACAAGCCCAACTTGTCCACATTGTCCATCGGCCAAAAACCTTACCTACCAAGTAGGAAAAGAAGTGGAAGGTGTGAAAGTAGTCGAGACAAGTACAGCGACAAAACAAGGATCAAAAAGAGCCAGATCAATGGATGTAATGAGTGTTCCAACAATATTTGTTACAGGACCAGAATTCGAAAGAATAGGATTCAGAGGAACACCATCAAAATCCAGACTTCTGGACGCAATAGCCATAAGTAACGGCGAAAAAAAATGGGAAGAACCAAAAAGTTTCATGGAGAAACTCAAAGAGAAAATTCCAATAAAAATAAAGTTTTAACCATAACAACAAACTTTATTAAACAAGTCCTGTTGGAGGTTTTTTAATATGGATTATGCAAAAGAATCTTTAAGACTACACAATGAAAAAAAAGGAAAGCTTTCAATTAAAAGTAAATTTCCCGTTAGAAACAAGACAGACCTATCAATAGCATACACACCAGGAGTTGCAGAACCCTGTAGGCTGATAAATAAAAATGAAGAGAATGTCTATAAATACACTATAAAAGGAAACATGGTGGGAATTGTGACCGACGGATCAGCAGTTCTTGGACTTGGAAACATCGGAGCAAAAGCGTCAATTCCAGTTATGGAAGGAAAAGCAATTCTTATGAAACGATTTGCAGGAGTGGATGCATTTCCTATAGCTCTCGCAACCCAAGATGTTGAAGAGATAATAAAAGCAGTAAAACAAATATCACCTGTTTTTGGAGCAATAAACCTGGAAGACATATCTGCACCCAGATGCTTTGAGATAGAAAAACGTCTCAGAAAAGAATTAGACATACCAATATTTCACGATGATCAACACGGAACAGCAATGGTTGTACTTGCAGGATTAATAAACTCTTTAAAACTTTGTAACAAGAAAATCCAAGATGTTAAAATTGTAATGAACGGAGCCGGAGCAGCAGGAGTTGCAATTGCAAAACTGTTAATTGTTTATGGTTTTCAAGATTTGATTATGTGCGATACTAAAGGAGCAATATATCAAGGAAGAACAGAAGGCATGAATCCCATAAAAGAAGAACTGGCAAGAATTACAAATAAAAAAATCATAAGAGGTTCATTAAAAGAAGCAATTAAAGGAGCAGACATATTTATTGGAGTGAGTGCTCCAAATACAATGACACAGGACATGATAAAATCAATGAATAAAAATCCCGTAATATTCGCAATGGCAAATCCATCTCCTGAAATAATGCCTGATGAAGCAAAGAAAGCAGGAGCAATGATAGTAGCAACTGGCAGAAGCGATTTTCCAAATCAACTAAACAATGTGTTAGTATTTCCAGGAATAATGAAAGGACTACTTAAAACAAGAAAACAAATAACAGACACACAAAAAATAGCCGTTGCAAAAGCCATAGCGAAAATTATAAAACCCACTAAGAATAAAATAATACCATCACCGTTTGATATGAGAGTTTCAAAAGCAGTTGAAAAAGCAATAATAAACACAAAAGAATGATTGAAAAAAATAATTTTAAAGGTGAAAAAAATGAGTTACGATGTAATAATAATAGGCGGTGGAGCAGCAGGAATGACTGCTGGTCTGTACACAGGTAGAAAGAATTTGAAAACACTGATAATCAGCATGGATGTTGGCGGACAAACATCAATCCCAAGCAACATTGAAAACTACCCTGGATTTGAAGGCATTAACGGTTATGAACTAATGACCAAGTTTCAAATGCAAGCAATGAAATGGGGTGCTGAAATGATAACTGGAAAAGTAAAAATCGCTGAGAAAAACAAAGACGGCACATTCAAACTAACATTATCTTCAGGCGAAACCTATGAATCAAGAGCATTAATACTTGCATTCGGAAAAACACCGAGAAGCATGGACATACCGGGCGAAGAAAAATTCATGGGACGAGGAGTATCAACCTGCACAACCTGTGACGCACCACTATACAAAGACCGAACGGTCGCAGTAATAGGCGGAGGAAACTCAGCACTAGGAGGTGCATGGGAACTATCAAGTATTGCAAAAAAAACATATTTAATCCATCGAAGAGATGAATTCAGAGGCGACGAAGTAGAAGAAGAAAGAGTCAAAAAAACAGATAATGTTGAAATAATTTTAAACCATGTACCCGTTGAAGTCAAAGGCGATAAATTCGTAGAAGGATTAGTCATTGAAGATGTCAATACTAAAAAACAAAAAACCTTGAAAGTAGACGGAGTATTCGTCGAGATAGGATTCAAAGTTGACAGTGAATTCGTAGGAAAACTAGTGAAAAGAAACGAGTTGAACGAAGTCATAATAAACAATAGAAACGAAACTTCACAACCAGGAATATTCGCAGCCGGAGACGTGTCAGACGTTCAATTCAAACAAACAGTCATATCAGCCGGAGACGGTGCAAAAGCAGCACTGCAATGCTACCATTACTTAACAAACGCAAAAGGAAGAGTGAGTATTGACTGGAGTTAATGACTAATAATTTTTTTATTCTTATATGATACAACAAAATTATTTTTGAATTTTGAGCATTGAACTGTGTTCACAGTTCAATAGTTGTAAAAATTTATATAACTAAAATACGAAATTAGATAAATGGACTACTTCAATGCAGAGATAGTTGAAAAAAAATCATTAACTCATAATACTGATTCATTTCTTTTGAGAATCGAAGAAAATAAGCATTTTCCATACAAAGCAGGACAATTCGTAATGCTAAAAGTCAATATTCATGGCGAAGAAATTAAGAGGGCATACTCCATAGCATCGCCACCACCAAGAGATTTCAAACACGCAGAGTATATAGAACTAATTATAAAATATGTACCAGGCGGAAAAATGACAGATTATATTTTTTCACTGAAAAAAGGATCATGTGTAGAAGTTGCAGGTCCATTCGGACAATTCATACTAAAAGAACCAATTCAAGAAGGCGACATATTCATGGCCACAGGCAGTGGAATCGCACCATTCATGTCAATGCTGAGAAAAGCCTTTAGAGATCATAATCCAAAAGAATTCTATTTGTTCTTCGGCGTTCAAAACATGAGTGAGATAATCTACAAACACGAATTAGAACAATGGAATGAAGAACATCAAAATTTTCATTTAATAATTTGTCTAAGCAAAGCAGAAGAAGGCTGGAACGGAGAAACAGGATACGTGCAAGATAAACTAACACATCACATTAGAGATTTCAAAAACAAACAAGCATACCTCTGCGGATTGCCAATAATGGTAGAGCAATCAAGACAAAGATTAATTGAGCTGGGATTAAAACCTGATAATATTTACAGAGAAATCTACTAGTTCCAATTATTAATTGCTTCTTTTACTTTTTTATGCCAACTATCAATAATAGTAATTATATCTTCTTTAACTTTTTCTTTGTCCTTAATGGAATACAAGAAACTATAGCCACCCTTCATAAGATTAATCTGCCATCTCTGAACAAGATTTCTCTCAACCAAATTCTTAATGGCTTTTTGAACACTACTACGTTCAAGCTTTAGCTTTTTAGAAACCTCACTGACAGAAAACTCCTTATTATTCTTAATAAAAAAATCAAAAACAGTATAATCGGTTTTGTTCAAATTAAAACTACAACGAATAAGCTCACTGAGTTCAATGTCCTTACATGCGAAACTAATCATTTGAAAACACCCGGTACTTTTGTATTACAGTTATTGCACTTACCTTTAATAATGTTGCTCTGAGAAACATTAAAACCAATTCTTTCAATTAGCAAAGCATTACATTTAGGACAAAAAGTATTCTCATAGCCACGTGCAATAACATTACCGACATAGACATAATTCAATCCGATAGCTTTAGCAATGTTATATGCATTCAACAAAGCAGGCAATGGAGTTCTAGGAATATGACTTAGTTCAAAGTCTGGGTGAAAAGCCGAGAAATGTAATGGAACATCAACGCCAACTTCTTTTTTAATCCACTCACACATCTTTTTAATTAATTCAAAATCATCGTTCAAACTAGGAATTATAAGGTTAGTAATTTCCAGCCAAATATTATTCTTTTTTAAAGTTTTAATTGTTTCCAAAACAGGCTCCAACCAAGCAGTTGTAACCTTGCCATAAAAAGGATTAGTAAAACCCTTTAAATCAACGTTTACACCGTCGATAAAAGGAAGTAATTCTTTCAAAGGTTCAGGGTTGATAAAACCATTGGTAACCATTGTGTTTTTGATGCCTGCTTTCTTGGCTAATTTGGCAGTGTTCAACATGAATTCATAGAAAATAGTTGGTTCGTTATAGGTGTAAGCAATGCTATCGCAATCATTATCTTTTGCAGCCTTAATAATTTCTTTTGGAGTCACGGTTTTTTCAAAAGCCTGACCTGATTCCATCTGTGAAGTGTTCCAATTCTGACAATGCTTGCAATGAAGATTACAGCCAACGGTTCCGAAACTCAAAACGCTGGAACCGGGCAAGAAATGAAACAAAGGTTTTTTCTCAATTGGATCGACGGCCAAGCCACCTGCAACCTTGCCATAAACAGTCGAGTAAAGCTTGCCATTCTCAGCCTTCCTGACCCTGCAGAAACCCAACTCACCATCCTTGACAAAACAATTTCGAGGACAAAGAACACATTTAACAACGCCTTTCTCAACCAAATAATACATTGCCTCTTTCATGGAAAAGAATAATACTTTTGAGTTTTAATATTTTTAGGATTTTTTTACTTAGCAAGTGATGCTAGAATTCCTGATCCTGCAATTATTAAAAGTAGACTAAATACTTTCAAAATAGTTATTGATTCTCCAAGAAATGCCATTCCTATCAAGGCAGCGATTGCAATACTTCCGCCAATTATTATAGGTCCTCCAACAGAAACCGGAATGCCCGATCCATATGCTTTTAAGACGAGAACATCAAGCGCTAAAGCACAAATACCTGCGAGTATAACAAATATAATTCCTTTAGGGCTTGTAAATAAAGTCGTTGTTTTAATTTTTGGAATAAAAAAGAATAATCCAACAATAACTGCAGTCAAAGAAACAATTATTGCTCCGAATAATTTATCAATATGTGGAGATGCTTGTTGATGCAAAACAGTCCAAAATCCGAAAACAATTGCTGCACCAATTGCAAATATTAATCCAGGATTCATAATAACATAATATTCAGACAAATTTATAAAGTTTGTCAACTTAGAACACAATTAGGGGGTGCTAAAATGGCAGAAGAAGAAATAGGTTTTATAACGCATTATTTCTCGCATATTGGCGTCGGAGTTATAAATATACGAAAGGGAAAGCTGAAAGTCGGGGATAAAATTCATGTCAAAGGTGCGACAACAGACTTCACACAGAAAATAGAATCAATGCAAGTAGAACATAAAAGTATTAAGGAAGCGAAGAAAGGAGACGACATCGGTCTAAAAGTGAAAGATCATGTGCGAGAGTATGATAAAGTGTTCAAAGTTATCGACTAATCTAAGAAAATATCAAAAGTTTGCAAATTTTTGAAGTCGCTAAAATCTTTGATTTTAGAGACACAAAGCTAAAGTTTTGAAGTTTGGAACTCTTGAAAATTCCAAACTTTTATAAACCCTTCATAAATACTTAAAGTAAAATATTTTAGGCGTTATTAGCCGGAGTTGATTAATAATGGAACCATCAAGACCTTTAGATGCCTTAAACAAGGCACGAAATAAAAAAGTAATAGTAGAATTAAAGAACCAAAAGCAATTTAGAGGAACACTAGTGGCTTTTGACATCCACATAAACACTGTTTTAGATGACGCAGAAGAATATGTTGATGGCGAATTAAAAAGAAAGCTAGGAAACATATTTATTAGAGGAGATACAATCACAATAATCTCACCACAATAAGGTAATTAACAACAACAAAAATCAAAAACTAGTTTTTGGTCATCAAATCAAAGATTTGATAAATCAAAGATTTCACAAAAATTATTAATTTTTGGGACACAAAAAGCTCAACTTTTTGATTGTTTGAGCATTTAAAATCAGGAGATTTCAAATATGACTAAAGGAACACCTTCTATGGGTAAAAAGACAGGGAAAAAGTCTCACATAATTTGTAGACGATGCGGAGACAGATCATACCATGTCAGCAAGAAAGTTTGCAGTTCATGTGGCTTTGGTAAAACCCCAAAGATGAGATCATACACCTGGCAGAAGAAATAGTTCTTTTTTCGAAATATTTTTGGTTTTTATTGAGTAATCTATATTAACACTATTTTTTAAAGTCTATTTATGGCTATATTTGCAAAAAATTTAAATAAGGATTATAATTATCATTATAATAAAGATAAGAAAGTTCGTTTTCACAAACATTTTTTATTTAGGAAAAAACATCGGAATGTTAATTTAGATATTGTTTTTGAAACATTGGAAACAGGCAGAATTAATTCAAAAAAATCAAAAGGAACTAAACTATGTGTCGAACGATTTTTTGGTAAAACCAATCAAACATGTGTGTTGATTGTGAATAATTATGAAAGATTTATAGAGGTAAAAACAGTATGGTTCAAAAAAGGGAAATGAGATTAAGATGTGATTGTGGAAAATATTTTCAAAATAAAGAAGTAGACATTAAAGGGATAGTTACAAGTGCAGAAGTTTGTTCGGGTTGTGGATACATAACTTTTACCAGGGAACAGGCAGAGGCATTTTTCAAAGCCAAGGAGCTACAGGAAATGATAAAGGGAAAGAGAAAAATAATCAGAATAGGAGACTCCATAGGCATAACTCTGCCTGAAAAAATGAAGTCATTCGGTTTGAAAGCCGGAAAAGAGCTCAAAGCAAGAGCCACAGGACCGAGATCATTTGAATTATCTTTTTAATAGCAAACTTTTTAAACGAAATATTTCTCCAATAGATTATGCTCTACCAATGTAGGACTTAGCGAGTATTTACGAGCTAATGTCGTACTTTGCGTGTCAACTGAGCGTAACCAGTTGCGGGGATGCCGGAGTGGCCAAACGGGACAGATAATTTCTTTTAAGATAAAGAAATTAGTCCAAGCTTAGGTTTGTTCATCGTTTTGGCGATGAACAAGAAGACACCTGTTGGCTTAGTGCCTACGAGGGTTCGAATCCTTCTCCCCGCACCATTTTAATCTTCCATCCAAACTTCTACTGTGACTACTGCGCTTTGTTCACCAATATTAGTAAGAATTAAATCATCTAATCTTACTTCAAAGCCATCTAAACTTTTTATTTCGCCTTCATCAAAGTTTGCTGAATCCCCATTTAAAACTATGGACACAGTCTTTGAATTTGCACTGGTTGCTTCTAAAGTTATAGACCTGCCTGCCAATGTGAATTCAACGGATTCTCCAACATCAAGCTGGTGAGATGAAAAGTCAAATACTTCTTTTTTTATTTCAATCTTTACTTCTTCAGAACCAAAATTAACACTCATCACTTTTATTAATAAATCGCCGACAATTGTTTCGTCACCAACTTCAAACTCTCGTTCATCATTGTTAACCACGATTGTTATTTCATTGTTTGATTGTCTCAAATTAGCTAATTCTAGAATGTATTGATTATTATTCAAATAAATGATTTTCTGGTCGTCTTTATCCTTAAATTCAATTTGAACATCTTCGTTTTGATAGGTTCCTTGAATTACTGATACTGAAAACTCTTCCAGGTATTTATCGAGCAAATCAAAGCCGATTGAATCTTCAATTAATATCACTTTTCCATTTGAAACCCATAAATAAGTATTTTCGTAGGGGTTAAAATACAAATCTTGGTCAACAAAATCAACCTCTTCAGCATCTAAAAACGCGTAGTTTTTATCTTCGCTGGCTTTAGTCATGAATTCAAACAAATTAATTTTGTTATCTTTTGAATATAGCACCGACACGACAGCGTTTGTTGATCCGAAACCATAGTGTGTTTCCATTGATTCAAAGGCACATCCTAGAATGTTTTTAGTGCTTGTTTTAGTTTCTTTATACTTGTATTCGCCTATCTTTTTCTCAATTAGATAATCCGACGGGTCAAATGTTTCAATTTTGGGTTTGAGAACTGGATGTTCTTCAGGAATCTGAGTGCTGAGATTCTCTTGCACGGTTACATCTTCTGTTAGGTTTTCTTCAACGGTTTCTTCTATATCGGCTCCACAGGCCGATAGAATGAATGCTAAAACTAAAATCATAATCAATGTTCTTCTCATGGTTACCACCTAAAGAACCCATGAACTATTCAGTATATAAAATTATCTCTATATATTATTACTATATTACAATTGGTCATTGTAAATCGGAACCGGTCGTTGTATTATAAAAATATCATACTTTCTTGGAAGATTTGCATAAAAGAATTGGTTTATCAGACCCTTTATAAATCAACAAAGGAATCTTTATAAAGGAAGAGCACTCATTAGGGTTAATTACTTATCAGGACTGAACACGTCAACTGTTCGAATTAGAGGGTTAGAAGGGTTATAAACAATGATAAGATGTTGTCATACGCTATTCTATCGAAAACTTTATAAAGTATTTCCATCTATATCGCAATACGCTGTAGGAATGACTATATTATATACTGGGGCTTAAATTAATGGTTTTGGCGAAAGCTAATCCATTAGCGCAAACTCAGTATATATAAGCGAGTCATGATTAGTAAAAACACGGAGGTGTTTAAATGAACGTAAGAAAAGCGATAAAGAAAATTGTTGCGCTCGGTGCTGGTTTAACCATGATCGGAGCAACTATATTAGGTGCTACGGCAGACCTAGGAGATTATCCAGCTCCATTCATCCAGAATGGTGTATATAGCGGTAAGATCGTAGTCGGTGCAGCAGCAGCCACTTCGGACGTATTAGGTGCAATTGATATTGCAGC
>JBDRGV010000063.1:0-3363 GCA_043817405.1 archaeon
AAAACCAGTAAAGATTTAAAGTTTATAAAATTACCTTTCACTATGAATCATTGGTTTACAAGAATAAATGATGAAAGCTTGGAAAAAAACAGGGAATTCATTCAGACTTTGATAAATGAAAACTTCCTTGGTTCAACATTGGAATTTGATTATCTCAATTGCAACGAGTCATGGAGTAGACAGGACGACCCTGATATGACACTCGAAACATTTCTTGAAAACATGACTGATGACATATCAGGCACTATAATGATAAAAACAGACCCGCTTGGCTATAAAGAAATAAGCCTCGCGATAAGCAGGGTCTATCTTCCATCGGACACCAGATACGAGAATAACAAATTCCTATGGTATAAAACACCTTATGCAGAAGAGAAAGAAGAAAAGATGAAAATGCTTTTCATAAAAATATATAGTCACAGGATGGAGAATGCCTACGACCAACATAAAAAACAATCACATTTTTAAAATCACCAACAACCTTTTCTAACATGTTCAAAAGAAAAGTAATAATTGATACAAACTTTCTGTTGATTCCAGCACAGTTCAATGTGAATGTATTTGCAGAGATAGACAGAGTTGTTCTGGAGTCGCACAATCTGTACATTATTGACAAGACAATTGAGGAATTAAACAAGATATCAGTCCTTGGCAAAACCAAAGATGCACAAGCCGCAAAACTCGGGATGGCTTTGCTTGGGAGCTATTTAAAACAAAAAAGCTTAAAAATGCTCGCCTGTTTCCCACAGAAAAGCGTGGATGATGCAATCGTAGCCAAATCCAATAAAAAGATTTATATAGCAACCCAAGATAAGGCTTTAAAGAAAAGAGTTAAAGCAAAAGGTGCAACCGTAATCACGCTGAAGCAAAAAAAATATTTAGTATTGGAGAAATAAAATGTTTTATAAAGTAAAAGTAAAAGACCACATAAGAATACCGCCTGACAAGTTCGGTGCTGACTTAAAGCAAACCATAATTGAAGAGATAAAAATCAAGTTTAGCGGTTTTATTTCAAAAGATTTAGGATTAGTAATAGACGTCTCAGACCTGGATGAAATTGGAGAAGGAATAATTATTCCAGGTGATGGAGCATCATACTACCAAGCATCATTCAACCTACTAACATTCGAACCAGAATTACAAGAAGTCTTACCGGGAAAAATTAGAGATATCGCAGACTTCGGAGCATTCATAACAATGGGTCCAATTGATGGCATGATTCATATAAGTCAAACAATCAACGACTTCGTAAGCTTCAGCAAAGATAAAGCATTACAAGGAAAAGACACCAAGAGAAACCTAAAAGTCGGCGATAAATGTAAAGCTAGAATAATCCAAATTTCATATAAAGACATGGCAAACCCAAAAATTGGTTTGACAATGAGACAGCAGGGACTTGGAAAAGATGATTGGATTGATGAAGATCTCAACAAGACCGCTGTCGCTCCAAAAAAGAAAGAGGATAAAAAAACAAAATGAAAATTGCAAAATTCAAAAGTTTGCAAATTCAAAATTTGAGGTGGAAATTTTGAAAAAAAAAGCATGTAAGGATTGTAAAGTATTTGTAGATGGCGACATCTGTCCTATTTGTAAAAAAGGTTCATTCTCAAATAATTGGCAAGGAAGAATTCATTTCATTAATACTAAAAAATCAATGATAGCCCATAAAATGGGTGTTGATAAAAAAGGAGAATACGCAATTAAGGTTAGATAAAAATGAACATAATAAGTCAAAAAGAAAATAAATTGTTAGGACGAACCGAAATAGAAGCTGAATTAAGCTTCTCAGGCGCAACGCCATCAAGAGCTGAAATAAAAAAAGATCTTGCAAAACAATTCAATACAGATGTAAAGCTGGTTATTGTTCGAAAAATCGAAACAGAATTTGGAACTAGCAAAGCTAAAATTGAAGCGAATGTCTACAATAAAGAAGACGAATTAAAAGCTACTGAATCAGAACATATGCAAAAAAGACATGAAAACAAAAAGTCTGAAGCTAAGGAAGAAAAAGCTCCGGCTCCAGCAGCACCAGAAGGAGAAGGAGAGCCAGAAGCAGCAACAGAAGAAAAAGCCGAGGAACCAACTCCTGAAGCAGAACCTGTAGTTGAAGAAGCTAAAGAAGAAGAAAAGAAAGAGGAAGCACCTAAAGTTGAAGAACCGGCTAAAGAAGAAGCCACTCCAGAAGAAGTAGCAAAACCTGAAGCAGAGCCAGAAGAACCAGTAGCTGAAGAAGCAAAAGAAGAAGCTCCTGAAGAACCTAAAAAAGAATAATTTTATTTTCTATTATCCATTTCTATGTAAATACAATTCTACTTTATACATTTTGAGAACCAATAATATTGCAGCTGTTCCAACCAATGCAACAAAGTAATATCCTAATCCAAGAATTACTCCTATGCCTGCAACTGCCCAAACACTGGCAGCAGTTGTCAATCCATGAACATGGTTATGGGCATTAATTATGGTTCCTGCTCCTAAAAATCCTATGCCTGTTATAATACCTGCAATTACTCTAGCTGCAGAATCAACATTTGCTATGAAAGCATGTTGTGTAACCATAACCAAAATAGTTGCTCCAAGACAGACAAGCATATTTGTTCGAAGTCCTGCGGGTCTTCCTCTACCTTCTCGTTCTAAACCTACAAGACCTCCAAGAATCATCGCAAAAACAATTTTTATGATTACTTCTACACTTACTAAATCTGCCATAGCATCATATTTACAGAATTGTTATATAAACTTTGTTTATCACTATATAATGTAGTTAATATTTATTTCTTGATTTTACTCTTGGCTTTATCCAAAGCAGTTCTCAATAGAATAATATTTTCTTCTCTCAGCTTCTCAATCTGATTTTGTTTTCTAACAAGTTCTTCTTCTAAAGTCTTGATTATCTTCTCATAATCTTTCTTTATTTTCTTAACCATAGAACCTTTTAACACCTAGTGGTTTTAATATTTTTCGAGACCACCGGAATTCCTCCGAAAAATCTTCGCAAAAGATTATAAAGAAAAACACATTCAAAAAAGACATGGTTTCAAACAAACAAAAAACAAGTTTTTTGACGTTCAGTAAAAGACTGAACAAAGAAAAAATGATTCTAATCGAATTAAGAAAGAACGCCAGGAAGAGTTTTGCAGAAATAGCACGACAACAAGAAATTCCTGTAACAACGGTTTTTGAAATACATCAAAAATTACAAGAGAAAATAATAAAGCACACAACTCTTGTGGATTTTGAGAAAATAGGTTTTCCAATAAGAGCCTTAATAGCAGTAAATAATAATAAAAAAACATTAGAATGGCTCAAAAACCGCGAGGAAGTTAATAACCTTCACCTATCAAAAAATCATTTACTTGCAGA
>JBDRGV010000064.1:0-16845 GCA_043817405.1 archaeon
GATGAATTAATCGAACAAATTATAAAGAACATTATAGGAAGAGAAACAACAGAACCTTATAAGGATTATAGAGAGTTTCAACATCCTATGATCGCTCTTATAGATATAGATTTTGCTTATCAAGACACCACTAAAGCGCTATCTTTCTACAGAGAAGCAAATATCTTGAAGAAAAAAGACAATTACTATTTCCTAATGAAAGGAAAAGGAGAAAGCGACAGAGTACATAAGACTGATTTGTTGATAATGAACATGCACAAGGATGATATCCCTGAAGGAGATTACTCTTTCAAGAAAACTGAAGAACATCTACGCAAAAAATTATCAGGCAGATTTGCAGAATACGGAAACAGATATTTGAAGAATTCTGTTTTTTATTCTGATGATTTAGGATTTCTGCACACTACTAATAAATACTGGGAGGGGATTTTTAAGAAGAATAAAATACTTGATGCAAAGAAATATTATGTTCTAAAAGAGAGAAAAAAGAATTTTATTGGTTCTTCCATCGTACCTTTCTCAACTTCAGATACAGAAATAACTCAAGTGTGCTATAAACCAAATTTAGTGAAGGTCATGTCAAATTTTATCTACAAAAAACTATCTATATGACTCAAGGTTTATAAATAACTTTTAATTCCTAACATTTATGAAAAAGTCTAATAAACCTGAGATAAGCAATAAGTACTATAAAACGATGTTTGCAGCAAGTATGAGTTTATTTATGGCTTTCGTAGCAACACACTCTTATAAGATGCAACAAGAGAACAATTATATCAGAACATTAATTGTGGAGAATGTCTCCGATTATGATTCTGAAAAATATTCTGAATTCATCGTTGATCTTGAAAAAAACATGAACACTAATAAGGTTATTCAAGCCGGAAAAAACATATTACTGGAATACAGAAAGGAATTCATAAAACCAATAGAATACAATGGCCCTGTATTTGTCAATGCAAACCCTGACCTGCCCTCAGAGGTCATGAAGATAGATTCAATATATCAGATAATAGATGATTTGGATCCATTCAGATAATAATTACTTCTTTTTTAATCTGATATAATCATAAACAGCAGCTATTGTGAATATTATCTGCAAGACTATGAAAATCATGTCTTTTATGGAGATACTATAAATCAGAAGAAATGCTCCACCAAAAATATACAAAATGTCTTCAAACTTTCGCTTTCTTAAAAGAATGCCTGCGGTTATCAGCAACAATCCAATAATTCCTATTATTTTGAAAATCATATTTATTTAAATATTCCTTCAATCTTAGCTTTCAAGGCATCTTTTGGCAATGCACCAACGACTCTATCGACTTCTTCGCCATCCTTGAAAAAGATCATTGTTGGAATTCCTCTAACGCCATGCTCACCAGCCAAGTCCTGATTATCATCAACATCGATTTTTGCAAATGTTATTCCAGTCATTTCTCCACTAAGAGCTTCGAAGATAGATCCCAGCATCTTACATGGTCCGCACCATTCAGCCCAGAAGTCAACAACGACTTTACCTTTTTTAATTGTTTCTTGAAAATTATCTTTGTTTAAGTGATTCATAATAACACCTCAGAATAAAAGAGAAACTGTTTTTTTATAAATATTGTTAAAAAAATTATTTGGCCAACTCGTATAAATGGACCTTGTTTTTATTCTGGCTAGTATAAGCAAGCAAATTATCTTTACTTATAGCCATGGATCTGAAAGCTGCCCAGCCACCAGGACAATCTTCTGGATAAACATGAGTTGCGAACTCTCCTTTTTCTTTTCCTCTAGTGTATCCTTGGATGCTCTGTGTTGCTTCTTCTTCTAATTGAGTCACTAGGTAAAGAATTCCATTCTCACTCACACAATGATTTGAAGGCATTGGATTGTTTATACCTCTTCCACCTTTAAACATCAAAAATGAGTTTTCTAAGGCTTTCTCTGTCATTGATTTGTCAACAGACATTATTGTTTTATGAACCTTGAAAAATAATTCATTGTCTTTGACTATGATTCTTGGATTGTCATCTTCATTGCTTACAGAACTTCCCCCTGTCGGACTATATCCGAGAATAGGAACTCCAATCCTTTTCTTTCCATCTGTGGCAACAATGTGGTTGTTGTAGCAGTAAGGATGAGAACTAGGTTGAAGTGCAAAATAAAATATTCCATCATTTTCGACTACTTGGAAAGCCTCATAACTCCGATAACCTTCTCTGATGAACTCTTCACTCATGACCAAGCTAAATGCATCTTGGAACTTGCTCTCATTATCCACTAACAACTCCAACTCAGGAGAGAATCTTTTCCGACCTCCGTTCACATAAAAGATGCCGTCACTTCCTACTGTCAAGTTTCCGTGAAAACTATTAACGAAAGGTCCTGCACCATCAAATCTTGAAATAATCTTTGTATCAATAGAATTCAGCAGTTTCTGAGTATTGATATCATAAACATTGAGAAGCATTCGAGCTGAGTCAAAATCATCCTCCTTTTGATCAAGTTGTCCTCCTAAAACAGCCAAATTCCCATCAAGAGTGAAATCGATAGTATAAGGTCTTATACCTAAGTTTATTGTTTTATCATTTAACAATTTAGGTGGTGCCATTGTATGTCTTGCTTTCAAGCTTTTTTCAGCTTTGAGATGTTTCTCCAAAGATTCTGCTAATCTAGAGAATTCTCTGTGATAAGCACTATACAATCCCATTTCTCCTTCATCAAAACCAAAACCATCATCTCTTGAAAAATAATTGAATTTTGTTTTGAATAAATTATTAAAATAACCTAAACCAAAATCTTCTTTGTCTAAAATTATTTGTCGCATATCCTCTCTGCTAAATTTAACATTTTTAGTTTCCAGTAATCCTAATAATGTTGATACATCCTCAAATGAATTAAACTTCATACCTTTATCTTTTTTCACACCATTTTGTTTGATCAGTTCATCGTATTGTTTATTAGTCATAGTCAGCATTTCCATAGTCATATCTTTTAGTTCATTAGCTGACATATCATAAGCTTTCTTTCCGGAAAGTTTCTCAATTCTTTCTAGCGATTTATTTTCTCTTTTAACATATAAATCTATAAAAGAAACAGGCATATCTTTAATCCAAGATTCATTCCAATCTTGTTTTCTATGATAGTCTTGATGCATGACTTTATTTAAATCCTTACTTGAAACTTTTTTTCCTGTTGTTTCACTTAAATGATTCAACAAACTTTCTAGTGTTTGTTTTTTTAATTCTTCCTTAGAATATTGTCCTGTAAAATTAACTATTTCTTCTCTTATTTGTGTAATTCTATTTAATGGTAAATTTGTCATTTTATCCCCCTCAAAAACGTTATTTAAGTTTAGGAATTAATGGAGGTTTATAAACATTTTCTTCATTTAGAAATAGTAAATCATTTGTTCCTTTGCATAGGAGACCTATCAATACAGCCTTCTTTATTGACATAATACAAGAATCCTTTTTCTTTTTTCACACCAATCTTTTTAACTTTCTCATGCTTCTTTGGACCTGTGTCAGATCTACTTCGAGCCATTTTAACTCTGGCAATGTCTCCTTGTTTGTCAATGAAGTAAAGCCAACCTTTCTCTCTGTCAACACATCTTGCTCTTCTTCCATCACCAACTTTAGAATACAAATAATTGCAGTGTTCACAGTAGAATTTGTTCTCTTTATCTCCTCTAACATCCCCATGACAAATAGGGCAGCCACCTTCAATCGTTTTCATTTTATATCTCTATAGCCTTCCAGCTTTATTACTTTTGCGGTTTTAAGTGCTTTTCTGATAAGCATTATTTCGCCTTCTTTCAAAGTGTAAACTTTGCTTTCATTATCATAGGATACTTGGGCATCGCCTCTTAAAATCTTAACCTTGACAACTTGATGCTCTGTTAAATAAACAGGGTCATGATCTTCAACAGGATTATTAAACGCCAAACCAATTCCTTTATCAAAAGTTTCTCTAGTAATGGATTTAAAATAAGCAGTTGAGCCGAAAGGTGTTGAAACAATTAATCCATCGCCAATTACTTCATCATGATGTCTATTACCATCAATGTAAATAGATAACCTAATTGCTTGATTTGGAGTCTTATTTCTAATAATAAAGTCGTTTATAGCAATGAATTCATGACCTTGAAAACTACCTTCTAACTTGATTTCATCTTTAATTTCGTAGGCATCCATCTTTATGAAGTCAAGAATCGTTTCTTTATTGCTGCCAACACATTTATTACAAGTTTTACTATCTTTGATTATGAGCTTAGGAATACCAGGATATTTCCTTTCGGCAATAAGAAATGTTCCGTCGCCACCAAAAGAAATCACAAAGTCAGGATCGCTAGTCACAAACTCAAATCCCCTCTTCTTAAGAATATTCTTCAAATCATCAATTTTAGAATCATCCTTAGCAACAATGGCGACTTTCCTCATAAAAGAATGAATGAGAGGGGATTTTAAATAGTTTGTGATTAGTAAAAGAAAAAATAAAAAAATTATTTTTTTCCATAAACACCTGCCTCATTTGAGAATTTAACAAAAAGTTGCTTTGTTTCTTTATAGGAAAGAACATTTTCTCCAAAAATCTCAACATTTTCAAACTGTCGAAAGAGTAGTCTGTGTTCAGTACACTGTGTTATCATATGTCTATATGATGAAGACAAATATCTAACTCCAATGACATTCTTGGCTTTGTCATGTTTAAAATAATTATCCAAAAAACCAACAAGATCTTTTTTGTTTAAATAAACATTTTCTGCCGATTTATCGGAAGTTATGTTCAAATAGGAAGCTGTTACTCCGTCAATATCCAGTTTACCCAACAAATTCATTGTCAAATCATAGTTAGTGTGTTCTTTACCTTCTTTTTTGATATTAGTATAAACATTATGAAAATTGACATCCATTTCATTTTTTAGTTCTGTTAGATACTCAGGATTTTTTGATTCAATTATCATAAGATGATCATCTAAACTATTGAACGAATCTTCTATAACTTTTCCGTGACAAGCTTCAATCTTTTTTCGCATTGGTACTTCTTTTTTCTTAAATATATTTTTCATTTTTATTTACCTCTTTTTTATTTTTTTAAGAACAACAAACGCCTTTGTTCTTACTATCTAGTAAGGCTTCTGAAGTTTATTAATATTTATCCTCCCAAAAAGAACTACAAAACACAAAATATATATAGTATAAAGATACAGTAATAATATGGACATAACCATTTTAGAAGATTTAGGATTAACAGAGTCAGAAATAAAGACTTATTTAGCAACCTTAGAACTCGGAAGTACAACTGCAGGGCCAATACTAAAAAAATCAAACCTGCAAAACTCAGTAGTTCATAGAGCGCTAAACAATTTAATAGAAAAAGGACTAATAAATTATATTCTAGAAGGAAGAAGAAAAGTCTACCAAGCAACAGATCCAAATAACTTCTACGACTTCATCGAAAACAAAAAGAAAAGATTCGAACAAATACTGCCAGAACTAAAAGCCAAACAAGAAATGGCAAAAGAACAAAACCAAGCCACAATATATCAAGGAAAAAGAGGACTAAACGAAATATACACCATCCTAGTAAACACAGAAGGAAAAGAATATAACACATACGGAGGAGGAACAAGAGTAACACACGATGCAATGGGAAAAACATGGTGGAGAAACATTCATGCAAAAAGAATAGCAAACAAGCTTCCAGCAAGACAAATATTTGACGAAACAATAAGAGATTTCGGAACAGAATTAAGAAAAAGACCAATTACAAAAATCAGATTTTTACCACAGGACTTTGAACAATTAACAGAAATAGTAATTGTAGGAGAATATGTCGCAATAAACATATTTGCAGAAAATCCCTACGGAATACTAATAAAAGATAAAACAGTAGTTGAAGGATACAAGAAAAACTTTGAATTACTATGGAAAAAAGCAAAGGAATAAAATCCAGATGGAAAATAATATAAACAATTAGCATTAACGGTGATTAAAGATGAAAAAAGGTTATGATTTTAACATTTTAGAACCAGAGATTGAAAAGCTCTGGAAAAATAAGAAAATCTATGAGAAAGCTAAGAAGCAAAACAAGGGTAAAAAAAGCTTTTACTTTCTAGATGGTCCTCCTTATACTTCCGGCAGAGTTCATATTGGTACTGCATGGAACAAAGCTTTGAAAGACTCCATTCTAAGATATAAACGTATGGCTGGTTTTGATGTATGGGACAGAGCGGGCTATGACATGCATGGTTTACCAACATCATTAAAGGTTAGAAAACAATTGGGGCTAAAAGATTTAGAAGACATTAAGAAGTATGGTGTTGGAAAATTCAACACTGAGTGTAAAAAGTTCGCCATGACCAACATGTGTTTAATGAATAAAGATTTCGAGCGAATAGGTGTTTGGATGGATTTCAAAAACGCTTATCATCCTTTGAAAAAAGAATTTCTAGAAGGCGAATGGTGGCTTGTTAAGCAGGCTGAAAAAAAGAAGCGATTGTACAAAGGCGAAAAAGTCATGCATTGGTGCTATGACTGCGCAACTTCACTGGCAAAACACGAGCTAGAATACGAGTTAGTAAATGATGATTCAATTTTCATGAAATTCAAAGTTAGTAATACCAACAATGAATACTTAATCATCTGGACTACCACTCCATGGACCATTCCATTCAACTTAGCAGTAATGGTTAATCCAAACCTTGAATACGTCAAAGTAGATGTTGAAGGTGAAACCTGGATTGTGGCCAAACAACTGGCAAACATTCTAATAAGCAGTGTGTGTAACAAGAATTTCAAAGTCCTAGAAACTTTCAAAGGCAGTAAATTAAAAGGACTCTCATATGAACATCCATTATCAAAAGAAATTCCTCTTTACAAAGAGCTGAAAAAAGAATATCCTAATGTCCACACAGTAGTTATGTCTAAAGAATACGTTGATGTAAGTGCAGGTTCTGGACTTGTTCATTGTGCGCCAGGATGTGGTCCTGAAGATTACGAAGTTGGAAGAAAAAAGAATATTCCACCATTCAACAATCTCAACAGACACGGAGAATTCCCAAAAGAAATGGGTGCGTTTGCCGGTTGGAAAGCAAGGGTTGAAGATCAAAGATTCATAGAATACTTCAAAGAAATAAACTCAATATTAGCAGTTACAAAAGTTGAACACGATTATGCCCATTGCTGGAGATGTAAAAACGGAGTTATTTTCCGAACAACCAAGCAGTGGTTCTTCAAAGTCGAAGATTTAAAGAAAAAAATGCTTCAACTACATAAAAAAACCTACTGGGTGCCAGAAGCTTCATACAACGCATTCTCATCTTGGCTTGAAAACCTGAGAGACAACGGCATAACCAGGCAAATGTATTGGGGAACACCGGTTCCTATTTGGGAATGCGATAAATGTGATGATTATGAAGTAATGGGTTCTGCAGCTGAGATAAAAAAGAAAACAGGCAAAGAACCAAAAGATTTGCACATACCTTGGATTGACGAAGTAAAGTGGAAGTGTAAATGTGGCGGAACAAAAAAAAGGATTCCTGATGTTTTAGATGTTTGGATAGATGCCGGAACAACTTCCTGGAACTGCCTAGATTATCCTGCAAAGAAAGATTTGTTCAAAAAACTCTACCCTGCGGATTTCATACTTGAAGGTAAAGACCAAATCAGAGGTTGGTTCAACCTATTACTGGTTGCCAGCATGTTATCAATGGAAAACCATTCATTCAAATCAGTTTACATGCATGGATTCATACAAGATGCTCAAGGAAGAAAAATGAGCAAAAGCGCAGGAAACGTTATCTCACCATATGAAATCATTGACAAATACGGCGCAGACACTCTGAGATACTACATGATTTCAGCAGCCAAACCAGGTCTTGATATGAAGTATAATTTTGAAGATACAGAAGTCAAACAAAGAAACCTATTCGTTTTCTGGAATATTCAGAACCTGTTGATTGACATCTCAAAGAATCTCAACAAAAAACCAGGAAAACCAGATTTCAAAAAACTAAGCTTGGAAGACAAACACATGTTATCAAAGCTTCACAGTGCAATAGAAAAAACAACCACTCAGTTCGATAAATATCTTTTGAACGAAACACCCATTACGGTTGAAGAACTATTACTAGAACTGTCAAGAAACTACATTCAATTTGTTAGAGAAAAACTAGTAATGGGTACTGAACAAGAAAAGAAAAATATTTTAGACATAATTTTTGAAGTCTACTCAAAAGCATTGATTCTGTTCGCACCAATTGCACCTTTCATAACCGAAAAGATTTATCAGAATTTAAAAAAAGAATTCAAACTCAAACAAGAAAGTATTCATCTTTACAAATGGCCCAAGTATGATTCTAAAATGATAAATAAGAATTTAGAACAATCATTCGCTGATGCCGAAAGAGTTATTGGTTCAGCATTGTCCTGTAGAGACCAAGCAAACATCGGAGTTAGATGGCCTTTGAAAGAAATAGTTATAGAAACCGATAAAGAAACATTGAAGAAATCCATTAAGAAACTAGACTCATTAATTAAGAAACAAGTAAACGTAAAGAATATAACTTTCAAAAAAGTCAAAGTAGAATATGAAATAAAACCCAACTACTCGGCTCTTGGAAAAAGATTTGGTGAAAAAACAGGACAAATAGCAGAGCTAATAAAGAAAAACAATGCTAAGATTTCAAAGGATATAACCAAACCTAAAATTAAATTAGAAAACTTTGAAATAGAACAAGAACATTTGGATATAACCAAAATTGTTCCTGAAGATTACAAGATGTCAGAATTCAGTAACACTTCTGTTTTCTTAAACATAAAAGTTGATGAAAAATTAGAGCGAGAAGGATTTGTCAGAGAAATAATTAGGAGAACTCAAAATTTACGAAAGCAAGCAAATCTCGATAAACAAGACTCAATAAAACTAGTGATTGAAACAACTGAGAACTGGATGGAGAAGTTCGCTGTAGAAATAAAAAAGAAAGTTGGAGCGAAAACAGTTGATGTAACTAATGAAACGAAAGAGAAGTTTACTTTTTCTTCAAAAGAAAAAATTAAAGGTAAAGAATTTCATATTCTGATGGATAAATTATAGAAAATGGTTAGAGTAGAGAGCCCGAGCTCAATAAACACGTATAAACAATGCCCTAGAAAGTATTACTATCATTATATAGAAGAACTTCCATCATCACCAAGCATCCATTTAATCAGGGGAAAAATTGTTCATTTTGTTCTGGAAAACTTCTTTGATATAGATAATAATATTAAAACAGAAGATGATTTACAATTACACTTAATGTTCTTGCTGGAAAAAACCTGGGCTGAAAACCAATCAGAATTCATGGAATTAGATTTGGATGAAAACAAGATAAAATCTTATTATAATGAAAGCAAAGACATGCTTAACAGTTGGTTTTCCAGATTCAGAAGAAATCTCCAAGCAAACATGGAGAAAGGAACAACTTTTCATCAGGCTTTCAAAGACATGACTCCCAGAAGAGAAGAAGAATTCTCATCAGAAAAACACAATGTACGAGGATTTATAGACGCAATCTACGAGTCCAATGGAAACGCCATAATACTAGACTATAAGACAAGCAAGAAAATGGAATTAACACCAGAGTACAGATTACAACTAGGAATCTACGCTTTAATGTATCATGAAAAAAATGGCGTCCTACCGGCAATCGTGGGAATCGACTTTCTAAGATACCCTGAGCTATTGGTTCAAGTTGATGAACAACTAGTTGAAGATGCAAAGAGAGAAGTTGACTGGATGCACACAAAAACAGTTTCTACAAACTTAGAAGATTATCCTCAAAAACCAAGTCCACTATGTAAATGGAGCAATGGACAATGCGACTATTACAAAGAATGTTTTGGGAATCTTTGATTCCCATTCAACAAAATTGTATTTTCACAATTTTTTGTTTTGAAAATTAAGATAATAATCCAGAACTAACATCCCTTACTATTTGTATGCTTTTTCTATCATGCTGAGATTCATAATAATTTTCTACATTCATCATAGAATGAATAGAACTATACAGAAAACTATTTGCTAATTTATGCCTTCCAGGATATGGCCTTGAAAAAAAGAAATAAGATAATGCTTTAATTGGATCAGATTGTAATTTCAAAACTATAAATTCTTCCAATGATATAATATTATGAAATTGTTTGAATTCTGTGTGGTATTCTTTCAAAATTTCTTTTCTCCATTCATCGCCTTCTTTTGTAAAAGGTAAAGCACGTCCTTGTTCTAATTGTTTAGAACATTCCATTGCAGCAAGTGTTGGCTCATGATACTGGTTGTCGGCTTTTGAGAGATACCATCCGATGATAAAATTTTCCTGTTGATTATCAATGTTGACAACTCTTGGTTGAGTTCCAGAATTTCTGAAAAGAACTGGAATATTATCATTTAATTTTTTTATTTGTTCTGAATAATCAGGATATTTTTCTACATCCATCCTATCTGTTAATTGCTTCAAATAATATTCTTCACTCATCGGTTCATATATTGGATTTGCACCATGAATTCTTCCGGATAATCTTGCCAATTGTTTTCTCATCCCAATGTCTTCTTTTCGTGCAAAGTATTGATGTCCATTAATGCCTGCCTCTAGTCTCATCAAGTTAAACAATAAACCGTCAGGATGAATTGTTTTCGGAGGTTCCATAACTCTCCATTTAAGATTATCATTGACCGCATCAAAATTCTTTTTTATTTCAGAATTAAACTTTGTTTCAGATAACAAGAACTCTTCTGTCAGGCTTCTTCTAAAACCTAGTGAATGTTGTGAGAATTCATTATCAGTCATAATGTAGAATTCATGACCTAGAGTTATTCTTTCCAGCTTTGCTCGTTTTACTAGTTTAGCGGCTTGTTTTTCTAATTGTTCCTGGGTTCCGAAATTGTCTATGAATATTAATTCATTAATATTAGCATTCAATGCTAGTTCATCGTTTCTCTCGGCTTGTAATGTAAAATTATGTATTATTTCTAAAGCCTTATCTGTTTCATTTATGTTTACACAAGCCATTGCCAAACCCAAATAATTATCATAGATTTCCGGATGAGTATTTATTCCTTTGTAGAATTTCGAAATATTCCATCTAAAATTAGTTAATGATTTGCCTTTTGGCAATATATCATCTGTTCTTCTTTTTTCATAAACATCTTTTAAAACATCCAATGCTTCGTGTTTTCTACCTAGCTTCATACATAGTTCAGCATAGTCATAGGTCATATCCACTAGAGGATTTTCTCGAACAATTGACCCATATTCTTCAATTAACTTCTCCTTGTTTTTGAATTTGCTTTTCATCCAAAACTTCAAACCTTGGTTTAGATGTTTTCTGTTTGAGGAATGAAACAATTCATATCCAACGCCTGAGAAAAAAGAATAAGTTAGGCCAAAGAATAATCCTATGGCTGCTATTTCAACCGGTAATGATGAGGGATTATTCCAATGGTTCAACCATCTATCAACACCATGATCCATAATTTTATAACCATTTCTAGCAACTTCCAATAACATTGTTGCCATGGTTGCAGAAGCGCCCGGATTTTCAAATAATTCGTCGAGAATTTTACCTGATTTTTTTGTTTCTGTTTTAACTGTTAATTTTTCTTTTAATTTATTATAATTTAAACCCAACCATTTGAACGCCTGATTGGTTAGTTGTGCTTGGTAGGCCATGTAGCCTAATCCTGCACTAAATAAAGACATTGTCACATTCCATAATCTTGGCAAGTCTTGGTTGAGATATTCTGCAAATGCATAATCTATTCCTTGGAATGCTGCTAAAGATAATAATCCTGTAGCAATTCCTATTGTTTTCGGATACTCTGCTAGTTTATCGGTTATTATACTCTCTAAATTCCCCCTCATAATGTTGGAAATTTAATTGTATATTAAAATTTATACCAATCTCATATTCTTTTATGGTGAAAAAAGTAAATACCTAAACCCATGAAAGTTACAAATAATCCTAGGAAGAACACCGCCTAATTATTAACGCCTCCAGGAGTTTCTAAAAAAGGTCTTGCGGCTTCACAAAGATTGGTTGGTTCACAATCAGGAGGAAAGCAACAACTTTGAGAAATAACCTCACCCGTAATACCTGAACCTAAGAAATAAAGTCCTGCCAAAACCAGGATGACTATTGGCGCAATGTAAATGTTATCCATACATCTCTTTTAGAATTCTACATATAAAAATTTACTGGTATTTTTCGAGTTGTTCTTGCCAACCCCTAAGAATATTGAAACTACCATTCCAAAAATCCTTTGAAGCCATATCAATACCAACTTCCTGTAAAACATCCTCAGGTTTTTTAGAACCACCATATGAAAGTATTTTTTCTATTTTAGGAATAAAAGAATCTCCTTCTTGCTTATATTTTGAGAACAAAGACAAAGATAATAATTCTCCAAAGTTATAAGCATAGCAGTAAAACGGTGTGTTCATGAAATGAGGTATCACTGCCCATTCATTCTTAAACATAGGATCTAAATCCACTGAATCGCCAAATTGCTCTTCCAAAGTTTTGAAATAAATATTAGAAAGTTCAGAACTAGTAACACCTTTAGATATTGCCTCATGAGCAGCGATTTCAAACTTAACAAAATAACTTTGCCTCATAATTGTAGCATAAGAATCACTCATTCTTTCAGAAAGCATTGATTTCTTAACACCATCATCAGCATTTTTTAACATGTTCTCGAATAAAATCATCTCTGCAAATGTAGAAGCAGTCTCTGCCAAAGGCAAACTTGGATGATGAGCACTTATGGATTGTTTATCAGCATAAATATCATGAATTCCATGACCTAATTCGTGAGCCAATGTTGAAACTGCCTTCAATGAATTGTTAAAATTCAAGAAAACATATGGAGATATACTTGGAATAGATGCTGCGCAGAAAGCACCACCCATTTTAGCAGGATTTGGATGTGAATCAATATGACCATCATCAATTATTTTTCTGGCTTTTTCAGAAAAATTAGGTGAAAAATCATCAAGAACATTCAAAACTAATTTTATAGCGTCATCATAGCTCATTTTTTGTTCGACAGATGTTAAAGGCGCATACAGATCAAATATTCTTAGTTTATCCATCCCTAACTCTTTTGCTTTGAATTTGAAATATTGCTGAAATACATCCTTGTTATCAGAACAAGAATCTAATAAAACTTCAATTGCTTTATCGGGCACTTCATTCCAATGATTTCTTCTGGAAATAGATGAATCATAATTTCTTAATTTCACTTCATTATTCCAGTTTTTAACAATTCCTTGATATATTAAAAAAAATTTGTTAATGTTTTTACCAAATTGATCATATAACGCGGTGTAAGCCGCCTCCCTTTCATTAGAATTTGATGAATAAAGATAAGTTAATAATTCTGATTCTGATTTGATGGTTCTTCCTTTTTTAGCTCCTTTTGGTTTAAAAAAATAAGTTAACTCTGTTTCAATGGTATCTCTTAAATCTTTAAGAACAGAAAGACCAGTAACATCTTTCTTAGAAATAATCTTTTCTTCGAGTTCACTAAGAACATGTTTTTCACTTTCTCTTCCGACTTCAAATACATATGTTAATTCAGGAACTGCATCAAAAAGTCTTTGAGCATTTTCATCATCCAAAAGTTCTTTTCCTTCAACTGTCTTACCTATAATCCAATGACCTATTTTTCTTTTTGCATCACCATATTTAATCCCTAAATCATCAACTTTTCCATCCAATAATTTTGCTTCTTCTGATTTATTATCTGTATCTTTCCAAAGCGCAGGCAAATATACTAAAAGTCTATAATCAGATTTTAATGCTTCGCTAAAACGAGTATACTCAATAAAATCTTCTTCAGATATATCTGGAGACATCTTTTCAAAGAATTCGTCAAACTTTGAAAGTTTGTTTTCAACGTCAGCGTATAACTTCTCAAAATCTTCCTTTTTTAGAATATGATCTAAATTCCATTTAACTCCTTCTTCTTTCATTTTTAAAAAAGAAATCAAAAGAAATATATAAAGGTAGAGTTGAATTTCAATTCACCCAACACAACCCTTAAAACACTCGAATTCCAAAGGCTGAAATGCCATAATTCTTCAAGTAGACGCCTTGAAACAAGCGAATTCAACCGAAACTTATTTAAAGAAATTAAAATCCATAATAGTGGGGTTCTAAAACACCTTTAAAGGGAGAAAAAATGTCAGACAATAACGAATACGATTCAAAAAAAATTACAGTTCTAGAAGGATTAGAAGCAGTTAGAAAAAGACCAAGCATGTACATCGGAAGCACAGGTGAAAGAGGACTCCACCATTTAGTATACGAAGTCGTGGATAACGCCATAGACGAAGCAATGGTTGGAGAATGCGACCTAATAACAGTCACAATTCAAAAAGGCAACAAAGTAACAGTGACAGACAACGGAAGAGGAATCCCTGTCGATAAACACGCCAAATACAAAATAAGTGGAGTAGAACTAGTAATGACTAAACTACAGGCAGGAGGAAAATTCGACAAAAAAGCCTACAAAGTCTCAGGCGGATTACACGGAGTAGGAGTCTCGGTTGTAAACGCGCTATCAGAACATCTGGAAGTAACAATAGAAAAAAAAGGAAAAAAATACCATCAGAAATACGAGAGAGGAAAATCAACCGCTCCATTAAAAGAAATAGGAAACACAAAAAGCAGAGGAACAACTGTTACATTCAAACCAGACAAACAAATATTTGAAAGCATAGAATATGACTTCGACACATTAGCAAACCGACTAAGAGAATTAGCATTCCTAAACAAAGGAGTCAAGATAACCATAACCGATAAAAGAGAAGACAAAGAGAAAATAGAAGAATTCCAATACCAAGGAGGAATCAAAAGCTTTGTCAAATACCTAAACAAAAACAAAACAGAAGTTCACGAAGTAATCTACTTAAATCAAAATAAGAACGACATTGAAATGGAAGTCGCAATCCAATACACAACCGCCTATGCAGAAAACGTTTTCTCATTCGTAAACAACATCAACACACACGAAGGCGGAACACACGTAATAGGATTTAAAACAGCCCTAACAAGAACTCTGAACAACTATTCTGAAAGAGAAAAAATGTCCAAAGATGTCAAGCTATCAAGCGAAGACGTAAGAGAAGGACTAACGGCCATTATAAGCATTAAAATTCCCAATCCACAGTTCGAAGGACAAACAAAAACAAAGCTAGGAAACAGCGAAGTAAAAGGAATAATAGATAGCCTAGTAACAACCGGACTAAATACTTTCCTAAACGAAAACCCAGCCATTTCAAAGAACATAATATTAAAAGCTATGGGCGCAGCAAAAGCCAGAGAAGCCGCGAGAAAAGCAAGAGAACTGGTTAGAAGAAAAAGCATTCTAGAAACCACAACTCTGCCAGGAAAACTATCCGATTGCGCAGAAAGAGATCCTTCAAAATGCGAAGTATACCTGGTGGAAGGAGACTCAGCAGGTGGAAGCGCAAAACAAGGAAGAAACAAAGAATTCCAAGCAATCCTGCCACTAAGAGGTAAAATCCTGAACGTAGAAAAATCAAGGATAAACAAGATTATGATGAGCCAAGAAATCATAACCATGATAACGGCCATCGGAACAAGCATAGCCGAAGAATTCGACATCAAAAAAGCAAGGTATCATAAAATCATAATCATGACAGACGCAGACGTCGACGGCCACCACATCACAACACTAATACTAACATTCTTCTTCAGATACATGACCAAACTAATAGAAGCAGGCTACATATACCTAGCACAACCACCACTATACCTACTAAAGAAAGGAAAAGAAAAAATCTATGTGCAAACAGAAGAAGAAAAAGAAAAAATGTTGAAAAAACTAGGGCCTGGAGTCGCAGTCCAAAGGTATAAAGTTTTAGGAGAAATGAACCCTGAACAACTATGGGAAACAACCATGAACCCTGAAAACAGAACCCTAAAACAAATAAAAATCGAAGACGCCGTAGAAGCAGACCGCATGTTCACAATATTAATGGGAGAAGAAGTCGAACCCAGAAGAGAATTCATAGAGAAAAACGCGAAAAAAGTAGTCAATATAGATATTTAAGAAATCGTAATCTATTTAAAGAGTCTATTGTTTCGGACATAATAGAAAATGGTAAAAAAAGTTTCAACAGGAAAAAAACTCAAAAAGCGATGGTTTCCAATACTATCACCACCAGTATTTGGAAATAAGATAATAGGAGAATCATTGCTATCGGATTCTAGTGCTTTGAAAGGCAGATATATAACCATGAATCTATCAAACATACTCAATGATCCAAGAAAACACAGTACAAACATACAATTCAAAATAAAAGACGTGAAAAACGGCCAAGGAATAACTGAAATCACGAAGTACGAACTAATCACCTCATACACAAAAAGACTTATCAGAAGAGGTCGAAACAAGATTGAAGACTCATTCATCTTAAAAGCAGGCGACAATAAAAGAATCAGAGTAAAAATAATAGCAATAACCAATAACTATGCTTTTAAATCAACGGCCACAAGAATCAGAGCAGCTATAAAAGAAGCTATGAAAATAGAATTGGCAAAAAGCACATTCGAAAAAGTCTTGGAAGAATTACTAAGAGGCGGATTGCAAAAAGAAGTTAAGAAAACAATTTCCAAGATTTCACCAATAAGAAACTTCGAAATAAGAGTATTCAAACTTGCCAGAAGCAGAAAAGAAAAAGAAGAAGGCTACGAAGAAGTTGAAGAAATACAAGTAGAAGAAGTGAAAGAAAAGAAAGCAGAAGCCAAAGAAGAATTAAAAGAAAAAAAAGCTCCCGAAGAGAAAACA
>JBDRGV010000065.1:0-36134 GCA_043817405.1 archaeon
CTTTTCGAGGAGAATGTTGTTGGGATGTAGCGAAGTCTAGAAGATAATGATATAGCTCTAATAACACGCTTTTGAATATTACATCCCCTCCAAAAGTTTTCACTTGGAAGGCAGAAAGCATTGATTGTATTTAAATTTTTCCGTCGATAAATCGTCATAAGCAGGTGACGAAAATTAATAAAAAATTATTATTCATCTCCAAACCTTTTTAAACAAATATATAATCTAAATATAACATGGCAAACATTATACATGACAATACAGGACCCAATTACCAAGTACCTGGCTTACCCTATAATTCACCCTTTGAACTAGTCAGACCAATAATATTAGATGATGTTCCGACAAAAGAAGAAATTGAAAACATACTGTCTTTCGCCGATAAAAAAACCCTAACCAATGCCTGGTCTTTACAGGCAATCAAAGGATTCAAGGATTACATTCCAACAACTTTCAAAAGAGTAACACAAGAAATGGATCCTGTTTTATTCGAAGAATACTTTGGGATGAAGGCCGACTGGGTTCCTGAATCAGAAAGAGTATTATTACAATTACAAACAGAGATTGAAGCGAAAGCAGCAACAATTGATGCAGCCATAGTACACAGCCGAATGGAACTAGGAACCGTTGTCAACAAAGCACACATCGCGAATAGACTTTACAACATAGGACAAATCTATAATCATTTAGAAAAGAGAGATTATCCGTTCTTATTCGGAGATTTAACTGATAAAACCAGTTGGGTAGATGCATTATCAGATATGAAATTACAATTCATAGAATACATGAAAGAAATACCTGTAGGGCCAAGAAAATACCCCATAAAAATTAGAACTACAAATGTTAGTCAAGAAGAAATAGACAAAGACTATCCTTTTGTAGAATGGTTTAAACAAAAACTAGGAGATAATTTTCTTGGCGATTTACTATACGGATCAGCTTCCAGAACAAAAGATCCTGCACAATTCAGCGATTATGATAATTGGGTGTTGGTAAAAGATGTGAAGAAAGCACATGAAGTATTGAGAGGCACAGAGCCATCAGTTTTGGATGGAAAAGTTGTCGAGCATTATCACGGCAAAGATGCAAATGCTAAACATTTAGGAATCCACCTATTTCCAAATGACCAACAATACATAATCAACCACATCAGATTTTTACATGATTCAAAAGAATTCCGAACACACACCAAACTATTATATGGTGAATTCCCATTTCCAAAGGTTGCAATGGATGAAGTTGTAGAAAGAGGAGTATCACATGCATACACCAAACTAAAAACAATTGCAGGTTCACTGAACTGGGCATGGTATGAACCAACAGCAATCATAGGCAAGCCAAATCTATTCGAATTCATAGTCAAAAACATGCGATTCTTCCTACAGCACAGCTTGAACGCGACCGGACGACCCACATTCAGAAATAAACAAACACTGAACGAATTACTGACAAAAAGAAACCTGAAAATACCTGAATACAAAGAAGATATTTCATACATCAAAGATTCATTGGTTTACTCATTGGTTGGAGTTCTACAACTACAAAAAGAACTATTCGAAAAAAACAGAAAGCCAAGACTTAATTTTTTAGTGGAAGAAAGCATTCCTGATCCAAAAGAAATACTTGACTGGAACCAACTAGATGATTGATTAAACATTATTATTAATTGATTGTGTAAATAAAATTTTCTTAGATAAATCATCAACTAACTCGCTAAGAGAAGGTTTGGTTTCAGGCATCGGCACAAAAATCGTTTCAATATTTTGAGTTTTAAGTTCTCTATATATTCTTGTAGGTTCTTTGGTCAATACTCGTCTATCAAATCGTCCATACCATAAATTAGACCCTTGAGACATCACAAAATAAACCAGTGAATGTTCAGGAAACAATGTTTTCAAAGGATCGAAAACCCTGGTCTTAGTGTCTCCTAAACCATGACCCTCATCCCAAGAATTCAAATTAAATCTAGTTTTAGTGCTAGACTCACCAACAAGCAAATACTTCTTTTTATCAGTATGTAAATAACCAATACCATCAATCTCGGTTGATTGAAGACCAAATTTTTCCTGCATGTAAATCGCCTCGAAAACAGCCGAACGATCTTTTTGTAAAAGCACAAAATTAGTTCTATCCTTAAAACGCAGTAAATAATCATCATTATAACATGCGATGTAACCTTTGGTGGCGTTACGTTCTGATTCTCTCAAAACACCGGCCGTTTTATGCTCACCATTGCCAATTTCTTGCAAAAAAGAATCCATGACCAAAGAAAGCATTCTCTCACCCAAAACTCCTTTAACAAAAGTATAATCCGGAGACCAAGAAACAATATCCTTAGAACCATACAAAGTCTGAGTTAAACCACCAATCGAAGCTTCCATTGTAGAATCATTATCCAAGCTTTTCAAAGTCATCTCAGGCATGAAAACATCAGGAAAGAAAACATAACCATTCTCTTCGGCCAATAAATACTTCTCAAATAACTTCATTTTAAAAAGAAAATATTAGTTGCTTAAATAGTTTTGGACTATTTCTGCAAATAAAGCATGGTTGCATCGCGTTTATGTGTTGGAAAATCTCTTAGTTCAATAACAACTCTTTCTTCCAAAGGTCCGCCAGTAATCCCATCACCATTAGGATTACAAGGTCTCGCAGTTCCTATAATGTAAGGTTTTTTGTGAGGTATTGAACGAACTTCTTCAACATTAATAATATACATCACTGTTTTGTCTTTCTCAACAACAGGTTTTCCGCTTTCATAAGTCATGTTTTCAACATCGCCAAATTTGAATATGCTGTTACGACCTGGTTTCTTGACAATCTCACTTATCTCGCCTTTTTCATGATTACCTTTATTGTCTGAGAAATCAACATAAAATAAGAATATGTCTCGTCCTTTCAAAGCCAAAAAATCATTGTTTGTAAATGGTATGTAACTCATATTATTCCTCCCGGACACATCATAGTGTGGTTTTCTTTATGAGTCGGATATTCTTTTAATTGAACAACGACTTTATCTTCCAATACAGCACCATAAGGTCCTCTTGCATTAACACTGCAACTTCTCACAGTACCAATAAGGTATGGTGCTTTGTTAGTTTCCTGAACAATGTTTTTTATGTTAAACAAATACATACCATAGTCCATCATATTTGTAGGAACAGGTGTCCCATTCTCGAACTTAACACGTCCTTCAATAACGCCAAAAGTGTAGATTATATTATTATTGTCTTTTTTCACAATCTCGCTCAAAGCACCATCAGGCATATCAGATGTTTTGTCTGATTTCTTCTCACCAATAGTTTTCTTAAAACTTTCATAATCAAAAAGCAATAAATAAGTATATTTGCCAATCAAACTCATAAAATCATTGTTTGAAAATGGTATTTTTGTCATTTTTAAATGCCTCCAAATTTCAAAATTCAAAAATCATTTTTTGATTTTTGTTATTTTATTTCTCCTCCGTTCGTTTGTTATTTTGCACTCCACCTATCAATGTACCAATTAATAATCCTGTCAGTGTACTGTAAATTGCGCTTAGCAATACAAGTGTTGGTGTTCTTGCTTTTTGTATATTAACTTGATTATTATATGAAGTCAAATCTTGACCATAAGTTGGAGCTATTTGTTGGTATAAGCCTCTATCTGCATCTGACATAATAGGATTTTGTGAATTAGGATTTGTTGCATCTTCCATTAACGTGAATTCCAAAGAATTATATTTTGCTTTCAAATCATTCATTACCACAACAGATTCAGGTTTATCAACGACCATACCGTAATTTTCCCAAGATTCTTTTATAGAAATAGCTGTTACATATCCACATACTGTGATGGCTATTCCTAATCCAACCATAGTTAGTTTTTTCATTTTAATTTCTCCCATTACATATGTGTTTCGTCACCACAACCTGACCAATTAGTTTGGTTTTTACGTGGTATTCTGTCAAGCGCAATATTATACGCATCAAAAGAATGATATTTCACATCTCGTGAATGGCGACCTTTATTATTCTTATTAGCTTTTGAAGATCTGGTTATATAGCCTAAAGAAAAAGTATCTTCTGAAATGGCCCCTTCTTGATTGTAAAATCGTCCTAAACGTAAAACTGCTTCACCACCTCTGTGAAGTTCTATGACATCTGAACCCTCAACAGGTACTGGTTGAAATTCTGATCCTAAATAGTTTGTGATTTGATCAAGTGTTAAATCACTTATAGTGCTGGAAGGAATCTGATATTGATTCTTTGCCCAAATACCATCATCTGTCATTTTATTTTTCTCCCTCACCTAAAGAAAAGGGAATAATAAGAATTATTTAAAGGTATCTTAGAAAAAATAATATTTAAACAAAAATAATTTTTTAAAAAATAGAAAAGATTATAAACTAATTGTATTACATCAAATAAATTAATGGGGGATTTTTTTGAACGAAGAGAATAATATTATTATCAATGCAAATGAAAATACTAATGACCATAAAACAACTAATGGTCATAAAGTTCCGATGGAACCAAAGAACTTCTTGTTTGTATCATATGATAGTTTAATTGGAGATATAGCTTGGTTGATCAAGAAGGAAGGACACGCAGTTAAGTATTCTGTTAGGAATCCTGAAGACAAAGATATTTGCGATGGATTCATTGAAAAGGTTGGTGACTGGAAAGCAGAAGTTGACTGGGCAGACATAATAGTATTTGATGATGTTCTAGGTATGGGTGCTGAAGCAGAGCAACTGCGAAAAGTCGGCAAACTAGTCATCGGCGGAACAGCGTTTTCAGATATGCTTGAGGATAATCGTTCGTTTGGACAGGAACAACTAAAAAAATATGGTATATCAATTCTTCCCTACAAACACTTCGAATCATTTGAAGAAGCAATTGAATTTGTCAGAAATAATCCTGGAAAATACGTGATTAAACCATCGGGAGAAGCCCAAAACCTCAAAGGACTATTGTTCATAGGTGAAGAAGACAACGGCTCCGATGTAATGGCTGTTCTAGCAGATTATAATAAAGCATGGGCCAGTAAAATTCCAAGTTTTCAATTGCAGAAAAGAGTTGACGGAGTAGAAGTTGCCGTTGGAGCATTTTTCAACGGAAAAGAATTCATGACACCAATCAATGTCAACTTTGAACATAAAAAATTGTTTCCAGGAAACCTTGGCCCTTCAACTGGAGAGATGGGTACAGCAATGTTCTGGTCTGGCCCAAACAAAATATTCAATCATACACTAAAAAAAATGGAAACAAAATTAGCTGAAGAAGGATATGTTGGATACATAGACTTAAATTGTATTGTTAATGGAAATGGAATCTATCCTTTAGAATTTACTGCAAGATTTGGCTATCCGACAATATTTATCCAACAAGAAGGAATACTAATGCCAATCGGAGAATTCTTCTACAAAATGGCTTCCGGTGAATTGAAAACTTTCAAAACCAGAAACGGATTTCAAGTTGGTGTGAGAATAGTCATGCCACCATATCCTTTCACAGACAATGAGACTTTCAATGTCAAATCTAAAGACACAATCATACATTTTAGAAAGCCAAATTATGACGGGGTACATTTAGAAGATATCAAACTTTTAAATGGAGAATGGGCAATTACAGGAACTTCTGGAGTCATCCTTGTAGTCGTTGGTTGTGGTTTAACAATGAAACAAGCTCAAAACCAAGCATACTCAAGAATAAAAAACATCATGATACCACACATGTATTACAGAACAGATATAGGAAACAGATGGTATGAAGACAGCGACAAACTGCATAACTGGGGGTACTTGAGAGAGGTTTAACTTTATGCCTAGAAATTTTCTTTTCATAAGCCTCGATAACTTAAGCGGAGATGTAGCTTGGCAACTTTCAAAAGAGAATAATGTTAAGTATTATCAGAAAAACCAGGATGAAGATCTTGATGTCGCCAACGGTTTCATAGAAAAAGTTTCTAACTATGAAGAATTTTTAGACTGGGCAGATGTAATTATCTTTGATGACACTTTAGGGCAAGGAAAGCTAGCCGATGAATTAAGAAAAAAAGGAAAACTAGTTGTTGGCGGAACCGTTTATTCCGATAGACTTGAAGATGACAGATCATTCGGACAGGAACAACTAAAAGCAGCTGGTGTGAACATTCTTCCTTACAAAGATTTCATTTCTTTTAATGAAGCAATTCAGTTTGTAAAAGATAATCCCTGTGCATACGTCATCAAGCCAACCGGTGAGATTGAAGCGTCAACTAAAGGCATATTATTCATCGGCGAACAAGCCAAAGGCGAAGATGTTATTCAGGTTTTGAATGATTATAAAGATGCATGGGCTGAAAGCATACTAAAATTTCAATTGCAGAAAAAAATAAGTGGCATAGAGGTTGCTGTCGGAGCTTTTTATGACGGTCACAGGTTCATAAATCCCATCAATGTCAACTTTGAACATAAGAAACTCTTTAATGGCGATATAGGTCCAAATACTGGAGAAATGGGAACATCAATGTTCTGGAGCAGCCCAAACAAAATGTTCAATGACACACTAAAAAAGATGGAAAAAAGACTTAAAGGATATGTTGGCTACATGGATTTAAACTGCATAGTTAACGAAGAAGGAATATTTCCTTTAGAATTCACATCAAGATTTGGATACCCAACAATATTCATTCAAATGGACGGAATAATTTCTCCTTTAGGAGAATTTTTTTATGAATTAGCAGCAGGCAACAATCCTAAATTAGAAGTTAAACCAGGTTTTCAAGTAGGTGTAAGAATCGTTGTACCTCCATTTCCATTCAATGATAAAGAAACTTTTAATGTTAAATCAAAAGGCTCAGTTATTTATTTCAAAAAAAACAAAGAAGGAGCCCACATAGAGGATGTGAAGCTTGTCAGAAACAAATGGATTGTGGCAGGCACTTCCGGAGTAGTTCTAACGGTTTGTGGGACTGGCATAAGTATGAAAGACGCTCAGAGTCAAGCCTATTCAAGAATTAATAATATTAATATTCCAAGAATGTATTACCGAACAGACATCGGCGACAGATGGTATGAAGATGGAGACAAGCTTCATAGCTGGGGATACTTGAGGAGTTAACATGGTTAATTCAAAAGCCACCAATCCTTCTTTGAGATTTGTAGTTCTTAACCTGGATAATTTTAAACTATACAGTGATTTGATTGAAGAATCTGAAAAAATCTATCCTGAAAGCATAAGAACTGATATAATTGATTATAAAGATATAATATCAACAAGTGATGCAATTGCATTCGTGGCGTTTGTGGATGATGAATACGTTGGAAACATCATTGGTGGCAATCCGACCGAGATAGATATGCAGGAAGTAGGTATGAAATTGCCTGTGAATCATCAGGAAATAATCTACATATACAATCTCATCATTGTTCCAGTTCATCAGGGCAAAGGCTATGGAGTTGATTTAATGACAGAGTTCATTAAACATTCAAAAAAAACTGGTTACAAATTCATAACTGGAAACTTTAGAAATAATGGTTCCTACAGAATTGCAAAAAAATTCAATCCAGTTATTGAAGCACCTTCAAACAACTGGGAAGGCTCGGGAGAGGACTTTATTTACTGCGCTTTTGACATCAGATAAACCATTTGATAATTTTACATTAACATTTTTTGTGGCTTTCTTTGACAAATAATCGTAAGTAATCTCTTCGCCCTTTCTTATATTCTTTTTCGATTTAATGAATATATCATCACCTTCCTTAATATCATTTGTTTATATGCAGAACCAGAAGAATGGGCTTCAAACGTATTTCATATTTGCAACCGGATGTTTACAATAGGGACAGGTTTTTGGATATTCCTTATACTCATTGTAAGCAAATTTGTAATTGCATTTAGTGCAGACATAGCTTATCTTTTGATCATCAATTCTTTCGAATGAACGTTTAGGTTCCACTGGTTTCTTCTTGGCAACCTTTTCAAGATATTCATCTTCTTTGTCCCAGTCTCTTGGCTGTTTACTTTTAATGGTTCCAGTTTGAGATGAGAAACCTTTCACAGGGTTGTTAATTGGTTTAACATCTTTCTTGCGTTTTTCAGCCACACATAAAGGGCAAACCATTATCTTTGCATCGTGATCCATCACAAATTCTTCCGCCAAAGCGGACCTTTTACACTTTCTACAAATAGCTTTTATTTCATTATTATTCATTGGAATCATTACTGTTCACAACGGCAGAACTAGTATATAAATCTGTTGAATGCTTATCCCATGACCTGTTCTTTTTGATTGTTGATTATAGGGTTTCCAAGCCTTTTGAGAACGTTTTTTTTATACCTATAATTCAATCCATACTTCTCACAGAGTTGCAAATACTCTTTTTTTATGAGTTCTAAGTTTGTTTCCTTATGGCCTCTTATTAATTCAAAAATAGCAGGGTTTCTGACAGCAGCTCTTCCAATCATCACACCCTTTAAACCCATGGATTTAAACATATCTGCCTTGGCTTTTGAAACTATGTTACCATTGGCAACGATATTTTTTCCAGTGCCAACACATTCAGGATAAACTACATCATCTGCTTCAGTCTCATAATGTTCATCACCATGCCTTGCATGAACAACATAGAAATCCGCGTTTGTATCTCTAATTAAGTTGAGATAAACCTTTCTCGCTTTCTCAAATTGATTAAGACCAAGGCGCATCTTGACCGAACAAGGATGACCTGCTTCTTTAACAATATTTATGAGCCTTCGAACTTTGAAAACTCTTTTAATCAATGCACAACCAAGCCCCTGTCTCACCAGATCAGGACTCGGACATCCAAGGTTTAAATTAAAGCCAGCAAAACCTTTTGTTGGCGTGAACTCTTTCAAGAATTGTTTTAGCTTTTCCTCGTTCTGAACCGCCAGTTGAATCTGAGTAGGTATGTTGTTCAATATTTTAATTTTGTTTTCAGTGCTCTTATTATGCCTAACCAAACCATCAATTCTAGTCATTTCTGTAAACGTAAGATCAGCACCATGCAAGTGGCAAAGTTCTCTAAAAGCATTATCCGAAACATCTTCCAACGGAGCAAGCATATAAGTGAATTCCATGAAATTAGAATGACAATATGGATATAAGAAGTTTATGCTTTTGGAAAGAAATAATTATGCTAGGCTCTTCCCCTCCGCAAACAGCATATTTTAAATATTCATATGCCTTAATGTCTCAACATGGAAAAAAAGATTAATAAATTCATATATTGGACTCCGAGAATATTATCAATAACATTTATCTGCTTCCTGACCATGTTTTCCTTTGATGTGTTTGATATGGGCCTGAGTTTCTGGCAATCAATAGGAGCACTGCTCATACATAATATTCCATCGTTCATTCTATTGGCAGTTTTATTAATCTCCTGGAAACATGAAATAGTCGGAGGAATTGCTTTTATTCTCGCAGGACTATTATATATCATTATGCTGTTGATGAAGCCTCAATTGGAATGGTACATGCTGTCATGGTCAATAATAATCGCTGGACCTGCATTTCTCATAGGAATATTATTTCTAATCAATTGGTACAAGAAGAAGAAATAGTTCATTAGGAAGGATTGCATTACATTCACAATATTTATAATACTATTTATGCTACAAAAGTTTGGGGATGTCAGAATGATAGAAACAAAGCTAAACCTGAAGGATGTTACTGATGAAAACGTCCTAAAAGCGATGAAAAAAGTTTTGAGACAGGAATTTGTACCTGAAAACCTGAAAGACAATGCTTATGATGACTGCCCACTACCGATTGGATATGGTCAGACAATATCCCAGCCATACATAACTGCATTAATGACAGAAAACCTTGAATTAAAAAAAGATTATAAAGTCCTAGAAATAGGAACAGGTTCAGGATACCAAGCAGCAATCCTGGCAAAACTCGTAGATAAGGTCTATACAATAGAGATAATCAAGGAATTAGCAGATTCTGCTAAGAAAAGATTAAACCGTTTAGAATATAAAAACATAGAAGTAAAACACGCAGACGGCTACTACGGATGGAAAGAAAAAGCGCCATACGATGCGATAATCTTGACAGCAGCAGCTGAAACTATACCACCACCATTACTGAAACAATTAAAAGACAATGGGAGACTCATAATGCCTCTAGGCAACCCAACAGGATACCAACTTCTAATTATGGTAACAAAGTCCGGAAGAGATACAGAAACAAAATTCATAACCGGAGTCAAGTTCGTTCCCCTAACAGGGAAAGCTTTGGAATGAATAATTAGTTCAATTAATTCACAACAAAGTTTTCTCGTCTATAAAAAACAACGCCCTGTGACCTGCAGGACACTCAGAAGTCACTGGAAGAGAATTCATTTTCTTCTATACCAACCACCATTATTAACTCTAAACTTCACATCTTCAAAGTTCTTAATTTCAAAAAAAATATTCCAATCATCGTGAAAACTGACAAAAATAACAAAAACTTTTATTCCTAAACCAATGGCTTTATTATAGCAAAAATTAGTTTTCCTTGTAATATCAGGAATTCTTTTAACATTGTCAACAATAGTCTTTACTTCAAATAACTCTAGAATACCATTCTCATTAAGTTTAAATAAATCAATAGAAGACCAAAAAACACTCAAGAATTCATTGTACCTCTCCGGCATCCAATCAGATTTAAAATAAGATTTGCTTCTGGAAGCATAGGCTTTAACATGAAATCTGGCCAGTAGTTCAGCAACTGCTCCCCTCCAATTATAACTGGTCTTGAGAGGATATTTTCTATTCATAAATTTTTAATCAGAAATAATGTTTTTAACTATTTCTAAGAGAATTCCGAAAAATTTCCGGCAGAATAGAAAATATCCCCCCGCCCAGATTTGAACCGGGGACCTTTCGGTCTCGACTGGCTGCATTTCATCCATACCCATTCGGGTTAGTCATACAGCATCTACAGCCGAACGCTCTAGCCGCTGAGCTACGGGGGGCTAGTGCTTAGAGAATAACTTGTCTTTTTAATGTTTTGGGTTTTTCATGTAGAATAACTGTATAAGAAAATATTTATATAGATTAAATAATTATTCTTATTACAAATGTTAGAACAGATTTGTGAACAAGAATATTTTGGTCTTAATCCGAATCAATCTTTTGGATTTGTTGAGTCTGCTTTTAGAAAAAACCGAGTTTTAGGAGTTATTGCATTAACATTGTCATTCAATCCAACAATTATGTTTGATTACATAGATCACTTCAACAAAAAAGCAGAAGAGATGACTATTAATAAGAAATGGTCTGATATTGAATTCTTTGATATAAAAACTTTAAATGATAAAAAAGCTTATTCAGATAATTATCTGACACAAACTGCAGGTCACATTAGAATTATAGGAACTCCAAGCCAAAACAAAATTGTTGGACCAAAAGGAGGTTCTTTTGTTACAGGAGGTTTAATTCCAAGAGAAGTAAGTTATGAGCTAAGTTTCTATATCGAAGACAAAAATGGTTTAATAGGTTATCTTGGATTAACACCAGAATTGAACAAAGCTTGGCCACACATACTTGTAGCGGCAGATCACAAAAAAGAAGTTGAAATTGGACTCCAACTTAATAGAGGTTATGATTTGTTTAGAAACAGTTATGTAGTAAATCATATTTCATTCCCAGCGGAGAAAGTTACTTTTGGAGATCCTATTTTCAAAATGGTTGAAAAACCTCAAATTCAAGAACTTTCAGAAAGTAATATTACAGAAAAAAATAAGAACAGGATTTTCAGATCAATAGCAGAGTCAGGGTATATATTTTGAAACTTCTACAATAAAATAATTAATCCAAGTGTTTAAACCTTTTTATTGAAATTTTTTTATATTTCATTTCTATTAGAGCAATACATATAAAGTTTAATAGAATACTTTTTTTTATGAGTAAATTAATCTATTGTGCGACTCCATCAAGATTGGTTCATAGATTAGATGACATCATGGACTTCGTAACTAATGAAGGAAATGCACCTTTACATCCATTCCAAGCATTCCCATTTGAGAGATATGAAGGAAATCCAATGGTTGGAAGAATAAAATCAATGGAATACTGCTTAAGACTTATTGACATAAGTGATGAGTTCTACATGTTTGGAGTCTCAGAAGGTACATTAGAAGAAGTTTCACATGCAATAAAAATCAATAAACCAATTAAGTTACAATTTGATAGTTTTGATCCTGAATGGGAGAAGTTTTATCAAGAATTAGGGCCAAAATATGGTGATCCTATAGATAATCTTCTTAAGAAGAATACTTCGGATTGACTTCAAACTTATCTTCTTCTCCATCAATTTTTTCAAGATTAATCTTAAATCCATCTACAACAGAAAGCTTTTGGAGTGAATATATTAATAAATTAGTCAATATTTCCATTATCATGAAACCATTGTACGTTATTGTTCATGAACAATGTGTAACTAGTTCTAGAGTTCAAAAAGAACTAGATAGAATAAAAAAAGAAGAAGAATTTTACTCATTGACAGAATCAGCAGGACCAATACCGCCAGGAATGCCATCAAAAGATAGAGAAATTAGAATATGTGGAGCATTCATGTTCTGTGTGGGATTGCAGCATGAATCATTTGTAGATGAAGGGTATAAAGCAGAAATATATCTCCCTGCAACGCAGAAAGACCAAAGTGACTTATAAGCTTCTTAGAAAAGCTTTTTATATATAACTAGATTCCTTTTTCTCTTCAGGATAATCAAGATCATATTCACCCAGAATCTTACTAGTTTGAACGCGAGAAATTATGTGCTTACTCTCCCAACCCATAACTTCATTTTTTAACCAAGCCTTTAATTTAGGATTTAAATCAGCCATTAAACAATCTTAGAAGGCACATTATATAAATATTTATATAGATTAAATAATTATTATACTAGTAGAACCCGTAATGATTTTTTATATGAGTCTGAACATATTCCAAATCTCTTTTTTCTTCTTCAGAAAGCTCAACTTCTTTTTCAATCAATAAATTAGCAGCATACAAAGCCTTATCAACTTCTTTTCTAACTGAATCAAAACCCAGCATGTTAGGATCTTTTATAGCATCAACCACATATTGAATCTGCAGTTTGGCCTCCTTAACCCCCATAACCAAATCATTAATAGGCATAAAATCAAAGAAACAATAATCACTATATAAATATTTTTAAACTGAAAAATTAAATTATTTCTCTATATCTTTAAATATATTCTTTAATTCCTCTAATCATGGGAAGATTAAAAACACTTTTTTTATCAAGTTTAGTCGCAACATTATCTCTTGCAACAATAGATATGTGGACTGGTGTGTATATAAGTAATAACATTGACAATAAAAAAGAATTATTAGGTCATAAAATAATACTAACAGAAAAAGAAAATCCTGATTCTAAATTATTGAACTCCTACAAAGCAGACGTCGCGCAGTGGTTTGAAAAACAACCTGTTTGGACTCCCGCAATAAACCTGTATCAACAAAACAAAGAGCTGAAAAAAGAATTAGATCTGTTCGATGCATTAAAACCACATATCGAACGAACCGCGAAATTTGCAGATAAAAAAAACATTGAATTACCAGACATACCTGACAAATACAAACAATATTCCATAAACACAATAAACAATGATTTGAAAGAGACATTTACAAAAAAGAAAAAATTAACCTTCGAAGAAACAAATTTTTTAAAACCACGAACAGTGAACATACATAGTTTTCTATACAATACAACTCCTGAACGAATGGAAAAACTTCTTCGTAAAATAGAAACAGAAGACTATAAAAAAGAATTTAACATAACTTTTAATCTAGCATCATTCAACAAATTCGGCGAATATAGACAAAAATTTGACTACACACCCAACATGTTTGAAATACTGGACTTAACACCCATAAACAGCGAAATACATATTCTAGCAACAGAAGGAAACTACAGGATGGATTTTCCAGAAGAAGAGGAAGGTACAACCATCTTCAACACTTTAGGAATGGCAAATTCACTTTCAGGATTTATTTGGGTGGATGCAAATCTAGACGATAATGAACTATACCATGTTTTAAGACATGAAATAGCCCATCTTTTCAAAGCAGAAGACATTTATAAGACCAACGCAGTTATGAATTGGCAATACCAAACAAACACCAAGTGGACAAAAAACACAAAAGAAACAATTCTCAGAAACAAATTCAACCGTTGGACTGATTATTACGGACCAATAAACACCGATTACTTCTCACTCACACAAAAAATCTTCTGAGAACACAAATCATTAACTTTAAACAATAATTTTTTCTTTAGGATGTTGCGATAATACAAGATATATTCCGACAGCAACACAATCAGCAGTTAAGCCCACAGATGCTTCTGAATGATTATCCCTTCTTACCTTAGAATAAGCCTCTTCAACTTTACTAGATAAATCTGTTTTATCACTGCTCATTATAGAATTATAAATACTTTTAATGCTTGGAAAACCTTTTACAAATTCTTCATTATGCTTTATACTAGTCGAACCTACAGAATTCTTCAAATCCAAGCTATAATAATCAAATACATTCTTTGCATCCGAATGTCTCGGAACTCTTCGATCATAATACTCACATAAAACATAAGACAATTCTTTCATTCTGACTAATTTTTTCACATCATCTTCAGAAGTGTTTTTCATAACATCAACAGCTTTTTCCAGTATTTCTTCAACCGACAATTCATAATTCTTATCATAAAGCATCTGCGCAGTTACTATGGGTACAAACATCTCAATTATTCCTTGATTAATTCGACCACCCGCTCTGTTTTTCTTACAATCCTGTTGTGCCTTATATGCAAAATTATAAATGGTTTCTGGCTGTTTGCCTTCTTCATTTATTTTCAAAGCCAAGTCTTCAAATGCATCACCAATATTTATGCCACCGGTTATGAAGTATTCTAACTTCAGATAGTTACTAATGTTTGTTAACCTGGATGTACAACCTGTTTTTTCAGATAATGGCTCCATTGCACAAGCAAGAGATAAATGTCTCCTGGTTTCTCTAGGAGTTCTTTCTCCACTCCAATCCTTCCAAATAGAATCATATATCCACCCTTGATAATCAGGAGCCAGAACTTTCCCTTCACCATCTCCGAATATTCCGTTTAGATACAAATACTCAATCAGATGTCTCTGATCAGGATTATTGTCAAGCATTAACTTCTTAACTTCTTCTGTCGAAAGAATTTTTCCGTCGGTCTTGTCATTCTTCCGTGTACTGGCTGCATCATAGGAATCTGCCAAAGCCAACATTCTGGATGTGTAATTAATCATCAGTTTAGAATTATCAGATAAATTCATCTTACTCTCAGGCAAAATTTCAGGGTAACCGTCTTTCTGATGACGATGATGTGTTACGATAACCTCAGCAGTGTATTCTAGCACTCCGGACAAAATCCTATAACCTATTTCAGGGTGCATTTTCATCTCTTCCATGTCTTTTTCATCGAATCCTTCAGTCTTTGTTAAAGAAACCAAATCAACACCTAGTTTCCCAAAATCATGACTCAATCCAGAATAAAAAGCTAATTTTTCATCCAAATGCAGGTGTTTAGCAATTCTTCTCATTAACAAGCCAACTCTAACAGAATGAGCATAAGTAGCAAGGTCTTTCGCCTTCAATGCATTCAAATTAGCCATAAGAAAATTACGAGGCAGCTCTTTAGTACCTAATTCATCGAAAGTACGCTCAACCATATCTTCTAAATCATCCATGAACAAAAAGTAATTAAGAGAAATATATAAAAGTATTCGAAAATACGTTTATATGCTCAAAAACCAAGTTTTTGTTGTAACAAAAATAATTATTATTTTTGGAACACAAAAATCTTCAATTTTTGTTGTATATAAAGGTTGTTTGAAAAAGAAGATTGGACCTTAAACCAAACTCTCTCCAGTCATTTCTACTGGTTTTTTCAAACCAAGAAGTTTCAAAACAGTCGGAGCAATATCCTGTAAACCTTTATTCTTAGGTAATTTCATTTTCAAATCATTAGAAACAACAATCAGAGGAACTGGATTAATTGTGTGGCTTGTTCGCCATTCAGCTGTTTGGTCTTCAACATTACCATGATCACCGAATATTAACATAGTGTAATCATGTTTCAAAGCTTCGTCAACAATTCTTCCTAGAGCCAAATCAACTGCTTTAACAGCTTTTTTTATGGCATGAATAATGCCTGTGTGACCAACCATATCTCCATTGACAAGATTAGTTACGATTAAATCATACTTCTCGGTTTTAATTTGTTTAACTAATGCATCAGCAATTTCATAGACACTCATCTCAGGCTGCAAATCATAGGTCACAACTTTAGGAGAATTAATTAAAAACCTGTCTTCATTTTTGAAAGGCTTTTCAATCTGCCCATTAAAGAAAAAAGTTACATGAGCATATTTCTCTGTCTCGCTGACTCTGAACTGTTTTAAACCATTCTTAGAAACTATTTCACCCAATAAATTATCAATCTTCCGTTCTTTGAAAGCAACTTCTGCATTCATTGGCTTATAGAAAGGAGTCATTGCAACAAATAAAACATTTAGTTTCTTTCTATTCCAACCTTCAAATTTATCTTCAACAATGGCTTTTGTTAATTGTCTTGTTCTATCGGTTCTAAAGTTAAAGAATATCATTGAATCATTCTTCTTAACACCATGATAGCCTTTCAATACTTGTGGTTTGATGAACTCATCAGTTTCATCATTAGCATGACATTTTTTAATAGCAGTTAATGGATTTGAAAACTCATCCTTAGAATCACCATTTACAATGCAATCATAGGCTTTCTTGGTCCTATCCCAACGTTTATCCCTATCCATGGAATAATATCTGCCAGAAACAGTAACAATCTCTCCAAAACCAATTTCTTTGAATTTATTCAATAGCTTTTTCACATGCTTCAAGCTGTTATTCACAGGCGCATCCCTGCCGTCAGTAAACACGTGAACAACCACTCTCTTGAAATTCTTTTTTTTACATAAATCCAGTAAAGCAAACAAATGATCAATATGAGAATGAACACCTTCAACCTGCAACAAACCCATGATGTGTAATTTGGATTTGTTTTTCTTGCAATTATTGATGGCTTTAGAAAACTCTGAAATTTTAAAAAAAGATTTATCTTCTATCGACTTATTAATTCTACTTAAAGATTGATTGATTATTCTACCGGAACCAATTGTCATGTGGCCAACTTCGCTATTGCCTTGGTAGCCTTTAGGCAAGCCAACAGCCTCACCAGATGCATTCAGCAAAGTATTAGGGTAATGTTTCATCAAGCCATCAGTAATAGGCGTTGCAGTATTGTGAATGGCGTTATGCTCTGTAGACTCTCGATAGCCCCAACCATCCCTAATGACAAGAATTACTTTCTTCATATAATATTCTTATTATATATAGTATATATAGTTTACCATTAGAAATCATTTAACCATATTTCTTCATAATAAAATTATGTCTTATCCTAATTAAATCCATAAACATCTTAAAAGCATCCGTTAATGGATTAACTTTACTGCCTTTTTTATCAATCCATTTTACAGGAACTTCTTTAATTTTAAAACCTAATTTCCTTGCAATAAACAATATTTCCACGTCAAAAGAAAATCCGTGAATCGTTTGTTTTTTTACTATCTGCTTAGCAATGTTCGTTCGAAATAGTTTAAATCCACATTGGGTGTCTCTAATATTAGGTATTAGTAACAATCTTACTAAGAAAGGAAAGGTTTTACCCATAATCTGACGATAAAATGGTTGTTTAACAACGATGTTTGATTTTGGCAAGTTTCGAGATGCAATTACAATATCTGCACCAAGTTCCATTTCTTTGAGCATCTTATCTAATTCTTCAATGGGCGTTGCTAAATCAGCATCGGTAAAAAGTACTAAATCATATTTAGCATTTTCAATGCCTTTTCTAACTGAAAAACCTTTTCCAGAATTAGTTTTATTCTTTAGGATTCTAATGTTGCCTTGGAATCCATTAACAATTTCAACGGTTTTATCCGATGAACCGTCATCGACAACGATTAATTCATAGACAATCTTTTTTTCATTAAGATGCTTAATTATGTCAATTAATGATTTTTTAATCCTTTTATCCTCATTATAGGCAGGCATTACTATTGACAGGTCCATACCCTAATGAGAATATTTATATGTTATAAACTTTGTTGTTAATGGTTATGGTAACAAGGGAAGGAACAATAACCTTTATCAAGTATTTATTTTTTGCAGGCATTGCAACAATAGCAGATCTATCAATTCTTTATATCCTGACAGAGTTTATTCAAGTATTTTATTTTGTGTCATCCATAATATCCTATGTTTGCGGAGGAATAATCCACTACGTCTTAAATAAGAAATACACATTTAAGAACAAGAGTAAAAAAATATTTTCTCAATTAAGCATATTTTTTGGTATAGCTTTAATTGGTTTAGGAATAAATCAACTGATACTGTATCTCTTGGTTGAATTGGCAAACATCTGGTATATATATGCAAAACTCGTAGCAGTATTTATCGTATTAATATGGAACTTTACAGGGCACAAATACATTACATTCAGGTTATTAAAATGAATCTAAAGAAGAATGCTTGGATTATTATGCTCATCATTTTATTACTCGCGATTCTCTTAAGATTTTGGGCTATAGAATCAGAATCCTATTGGTTGGATGAAGCCATAAGCATTAGACAGGCTCAAGCCGATGACTTCGGTTCAACCTTAGACATGGTGAAAAAAGACATACATCTGCCACTGCATATAACTTTGCTTCATTTTTGGGTTAAGATTTTTGGAACGTCTGAACTGGCCAGCAGATTATTATCACTAATATTTGGCGTAGCAGGAGTTTGGATTTCTTACCTGTTAACTAAAAAGTTGTTCAATAGAAGAATTGCCATAATCACTTCGCTATTGTTCGCATTTTCACCAATTATGATATATTATTCGCAAGAAGCAAGATTGTATTCTTTATTTGTATTCCTCTCATTGCTTTCATTTTACTTTTATATTAAGTTCATTGAAAACATGAACAATAAGAACCTGCTGTTTTATGGATTGTCAACACTACTTCTCATATACACTCACCTTTTTGCATTTCTAGTTCTACTTGTTCAAAACGTATATATCTTGTATAAATTTAAGTTTCAATTCAAGAAATTAATCAAATGGTTTGCAGGCCAATTCATACTTTTCCTGCTTTTTTTACCGTGGATTTCCAATCTTTTCAAACAAGTAAGTAGCACTCTCAATACTGATTGGATTCCAAAACCAAACATAGGCATCGTATTACTTACCATACTGGATTTCTTTGGACATATTGTGATTGTTCTTATGTTTTTAATTTGCTTAATAATTATTATAAGAAAAAAGCACAAACCGATGGATAAGGATAAAAAAATGTTGCTTGTTTTGTGGATACTACTGCCTTTTGCCATCGTTTTATTCTATTCTCTGATTATCTCATCCGTTTATAATACTAGATACCTGTTATTCACAGTTCCAGCATTATTAATTTTATTTTCAGTTTTAATTGATAAAATAGCTGAAAAAAAGAAATACCTCACGTACATGCTTGTGGGCGCAATCATACTATTCTCATTCATATCAATAGTAAACCAAGTAAATACGACAGATAAAGATGATTGGAGATCAGTATCAAGTTATATAAAAGAAAATGTTGAAGAAGAATACATCTTCATAAATCCTTTTTATCACCACGACCCATTCACATACTATTTCGATGAAGAATGCTTCAAAGATTATTACATACATTCTTGCAATTACAATAATCATAACCTACTGGCACTAAAATGGGATGCAATATGTTGCAATGATTCAACCGGATTAACCGCGACAGATGAAAAAAACACACTCGGAGATTATATCAATGAAACCGTTTGGTTAATAAGCGTTAAAGAGAAATTATATGCAGTTCCATTATTCGATTATTTTAATGAAAATATGAATCTAACACTGTCTAAAAAATTTGGAGAAATAAAAATATCTAAGTTTGAGTGAAATTATAAATCAGAAGAAAAAAAACTTATCTAAGATGTTTATCAATCCATTATAATTTATTTTTCTTGATTTCTCAATGCTAAATGATCTTTTGATTCATATGCTGCTAAGAAAATTCCACGATAACCTGTTTCTAGCATCGGTGTTCTATTAAGTTCCATATTGTGGGAAAACCCTGCTTCATTGAGTTCTTTAAGAATTCCTGAAGAAAGCGTTTTATCACATTGGGAGAAATTATTCAGCCAAGTTAGAAGTTCATCATTTTTTTCTGTGTGCATATAACTTGCCGATTCATATTTTTCTCCTGCTTTTATTAATCCTTCTGGAGAAATAATGTCAGCAGAAGGCATTGTTCCATTTCCACTTAAAAAAAAATCTCCAATTATACAACCTATGGCAATTAACTCGCCATAAGTGTGTTGAACCATATAAAAAGGGTCGGATAAAATATTTCCCACACCCCTACATGGAGTATCACATTCTTCAGGAACCTTGTCGCTATTTAATTGGAATTCTAAAAATGATTTGTATATTTTAGAATTTGTATCTAATTGTTTTGTTCTATACTCCAATAACGTCGGAAGATAAAAATGTTTATTACTCTTTTTTACTTCTTTAAGAAATGCTTTAGAAGTTTTACTTATGTCAATTGTTTCTTGTATATCAAACACCATAATAAAAAAGAATAACATTAAGATATATAAATATTTCCTTAAAAGTAGTAAAACAAAACTAGAATAGGAACTAAAAATTCCACTAAAATTATAAACCAGAACCATTTTCCAAACAAAATGAGATTCAAACAACATTCTGAGAGGAAGTTCAATCATTTCATTTCTATGCCATTCATTTACTTCATGATTATACCGGTTTTTATTCTCGATATTTGTATGGAAATATATCATAATGTTTGTTTTCCACTTTACGGCATTCCACTGGTTAAAAGAAATAAGTACATAAAGATTGACAGGCAGAAACTAAAATATCTTAGATTCGCAGAACAAGTCAGCTGTGCTTACTGCGGTTATGCCAATGGTGTCATGGCCTATGGAGTTAAAATAGCTGGTGAGACTGAAAAATACTGGTGTGGTATAAAACATCAGAAAGATGAAGAATTCATAGAACCAGCACATCATAAAGACTTCTTAAAGTATGGTGATGAGAAAGCTTATGATGAAATAATTAAAAAATAAAATTATTCCTTTCTCTTTTTCGTCTTTTTAACTTCTTTTTCTAAGTCTAGTTTTTCCAACAATTCTTTATAGCGGTTTCTAATGGTAACTTCAGTTACTCCTGCGACATCAGCCACTTCTCTTTGGGTTCTTTTCTCGCCGTTAATCAGTGCTGCAACGTACAATGCTGCTGCTGCGATTCCCGTTGGACCTCTTCCAGAAGTTAACTCAACCCTTTGCGCGTGTTCGATTATCTCTACACTTCGGCTCTGTGTTTCTGGATTTAGTTTTAAAGAAGTTGAGAACCTTGCAATGTAATCTGCAGGGTTACTTGGTAGAATCTTTATTCCTAGTTCTCTTGTTACGAATCTGTAGGTTCTTCCGATTTCTTTCTTTTCGATTCCTGAAGCTTCTGATAATTCATCTAGTGTTCTTGGAACATCGTGTCGTCTGCAAGCAGCGTACAGTGCTCCTGCAACAACGCTTTCCATGCTTCTACCTCTGACCAATCCTTTCTGGACAGCCAAAGTATAGATTCTTGAAGCTTCTTCTTCAACGGATCCCGGTAGTTTTAGATATGATGATACTCTTTTTAATTCTGATAATGCCAGTTTAAGATTTCTTTCAATGGCTGTGCTTATTCTTTGTTGCCACTTTCTTAACCTGAAGTATTTATTTTTTCCTTTATTGTTTAGGTTGTATAGGTCTGCTTTTCTTCCTACGTCAGTTCCCAACCCTCTGTCGAATTGAGTGTAGCTCATTGGAGCTCCAACCCTTCGTTTCTTGGCTGCGGATTCTGCATCGAATTCTCGCCATTCTTGGTTGAAGTCAACCATCTTATCTTCAACTACAAGTCCACAATCTTTGCAAATCACTTCACCTTTTTCTTGATAATAGAATAAATTTATACTGCCGCATTCTGGACATTTTTTTACGAAACTCACATAAACACCCCGCTTAAATCCCCGCACATCGTCGATAGATGGCATAAACTTTAAAAAGAGGAACGTTAAGTTATATATAAAGCTTTAGGTTTTCTAAATTTTGTTTTAGAGGTGACTTTCTTCCAAAAAACCGTAACATTTATATATTAAATATACTAATATACTCTTAAGTATACTATTATGGTGAACAAATATGGAAATACAACCTCAACTACCAACATTTGACAGTATAATGGAAGTAAGTAAAACCTTTGAAATAGAAGTGGAAGCCGAAGGACAAAAATACATATTCCTGTTCGTAGTCAACCTAGAAGTAAACTATGATCCATTTTCAAACGAAATAGTAATTGAGTGCACAGAAGAACGTTTAGATAATTTGCCCGAGAATTAGAGGTTGAAGCTTTCCGAGAGAAAGAGGTGAGATTCTTTCCATCATTCTATTTTAAAATATTCTTTACCTTCATCAGTCAAACCATAATTAACAAAAGCATAGTATCTCTCATTAAGTTCGCCAATGACTTCTAACCACCCTTTATTAAAACCATACTTGACAGCAGTTTTCTCAAAATCACCCTCTTTGTGATAAGAGTCAATCAAAATAGAATTTTTTTTCAAGTCAACAAACGCTTTTCTAATGAAATCTTCCAAAACCTCATCAGAAAAAAGATTATCTTTTTCAACCATAAAAAAAGGAAGTAAACTCAATATATAAATCTTGACCTAGTTAATAGTTCTCTCCATTTCCTTTGCCAAGAGTTTTGTAGTCAATAGTAATCTCTTCACCGGCTTTAATATCTCTAAGAGCACAGAACATCAAATCAACATCTTCTTTTGCGTTAGGCTCGCCAGAATGATTAATAAACCAGCACAACCACATATGATTAAACTCATCTGGACATCGTCTGTGAATTCCGTCTTTATCTCTTACACAATACACTAAAAGATCTTTAGGTATGTCTTTTTCTTTAATTTTCCTAGATTTATATCCATCAGGTTTCAACATTAGTTTTGTTCCTTTAGCAATATTATGAACTGCAAACACACCAACACCTTCTATAGTGGAAGGTTTTAATTTAAAAGAAAATTCATTTGTCGAAGTTTTGTACATACCCATCTAAAAAACACATTATATTTATAAGTTTTATGCGAGATTGACCTAGTAACTCTTTCCAAAATATGCGTAGAACTTAGCTTTCTCACCACATTGAGCACATTTCTTTTTAGGAACTTTCTGATTGAAAGGAATGTTTAAAGACTTAGCACCGCCTGTTTTATCCTTAATCCATTCTTCACATTCAACTCCACCACACCAAGGCATGAAAACAATCTTTCCAGCCTTAATAGCGCTTTTAGCAGCGTCAAAGTCATCGGTTTTAACAGTCCTATCATCAATGAACTTCTTAGCTTTCTTAAACAAGTTATTCTGAATATCAACCAATAACTCTTTAACTTTTTTATTAACATCCTTCTCCTTAACAAAAATCTTCTCGCCAGTATCTCTGCGAGCAATAACAACCTGTTTTTTCTCAATATCTTTAGGTCCAACTTCAATTCTCAACGGAACTCCCTTCATCTCCCATTGATTGAACTTCCAGCCAGGACTGTAGTTCTCTCTAGTATCTAATTCAACAGAAACACCTTTCAAAGATTTCTTTAAATCTAAAGCTTTTTTCAATACTTTCTTCTTTGAATCTTCAAAAATAATAGGCACAATAACTACTTGAATAGGTGCAATCTTCGGCGGTATAATCAATCCTTTGTCGTCGCCATGTATTGCAAACATCATTCCCAATCCACGAGTACTTATACCCCAAGAGGTCTGCCATGCAAATTGTGTTTTCTCATTTTGATCTGTGAATTTTATGTCAAAAGCTTTAGAGAAATTCTGACCTAAACCGTGTGAAGTTCCTCCTTGAATGGCTTTTCCATCGGGCAACAAAGTTTCAACACTGACAGTGTATACTGCGCCTGCAAACTTCTCTTTTTGTGATTTCCAACCCTGTAAAACAGGAATTGCATAAAGCCCTTCAAAAACTCTAACATAGGCCTTCAAAACATCCATGGCCAACTTATCGGCTTCTTTCTCAGTAGCATGAGCCGTGTGTCCTTCCTGCCACAGAAATTCTCTGGATCTTAAAAAAGGCGTAGGGTGTTTAAACTCCCATCTTAATATGTTACACCATTGATTAATCAGAATAGGTAAATCATTATGAGAACGAACCCATTTTCTATAAACATCATACATGACGGTCTCAGAAGTAGGCCTGATGGCTAATCTTTCAGCAAGCTTACTACTGCCCGCGTGTGTAACCCAAGCAACCTCTGGATTGAATCCTTTAACATGTTCTTTTTCTTTATTCAACAAATGTTCAGGAATCAACATTGGAAAATATGCATTCTTAACACCCAACTTCTTTAGTTCCTTGTTGAAGACTTCTTGAACCTTTTCCCACATCTCATAGGCGTAGGGTCTAATAACCATGCAACCAGAAACATTGGTGTATTCAGTTACATCAGCCTTTTGTATTGCTTGCACGTACCATTCAGAAAAATTCTCTGATTTCTTAACGTTTACACCCTTTTCAGCCTTTTTAGTCATATTTGTTCTGATTGAGTGTTTACACCTGACCCTTTATAAAAATTGCGTTTTTTATGAGTAAATTTTATAAAGAGGTGTGCTTTTTATAGCTAAAGGTGATATTAATGACAGAAGGATATTGTGTTAAATGCAAAGCAAAAAAACAAATGGCAAGTGCCGTACAAGTAACCATGAAAAACGGTAGAAAAGCAATGAAGGGTAAGTGCCCATCATGTGGAACCGGTATGTATAGAATCTTAGGAAAATAAGTTTCTCATGATTAGATATGGTTATTCCGGAAACGGATTGAATTATTTTTTTATTTTATGTATTATTTTAGGCATAGTAATTCTTACGGTTCCAAATGTTCTAGAATTTGCTATAGCCATATTCTTATTGGTTCTTGGTGTTTCTGGTTTGCTGTCAAGCACCCATGGCAAAAAAAGATAGTTTGAGAAAAATATTTAAACCTTACACCAATCTTCATAGATATGATAATTGAGTTTATTACATTCGTCATCATTGTTTTTATCATTATGCTTCTATTTATGTTTTTTAAGAAGATTATTTATCTAATCATTAACTCAATCATTGGACTACTAGCATTGCTTGGCTTTAACGCAGTATTTAACGCAGATGTAATTATTAATGTCTGGAGCCTGCTAATTACTGCAATTGGGGGTACTATTGGCTTTGTAATAGTTATTCTACTACACTATTTTCAGGTTGCATTTTAGAATTAATCTCTTCGATGCGTTTAGCCACTACACTATTTTCAAGTTGCCTTTTAGAATTCATTTCTTCGGTGTGTTTAGCCAACCAGTCATACACACAGTTAATTGCAATCAATTCTCCATTAGCCCTATCGGGGTGGAAACAATAATTCTTTAATCTAAATTCGCACACCATGGGAACTCACCTTGTTTACGTTTATTTAATATACTTATATCTATACTAAGATTTGGAAATATATAAATGTTGTGGTTTTTACCAAAAGATTTATAAATTCAAAAAACCATGTAATAATGTAAACAAAGAGATATATGAAACTTTTTATTCTACAAAAGGAAACGAGAACTTTAGAGAAAGTAGTTAATGGATCAATACAATTCTTCATGGATGGACGATTAGTCAATGAAAAAAGATACCTGAATGAATTAGAAACACTCAATAGAAAAGTCGAGGCAAAACCAAACGTTTACTACGCAAAACATATTCCTATCGAAGGTAACGAAATGGGATTAGTTCCTGGAGATGAAATAAGTATTTATGATAATGCAACACATACAACAGACAAATACATCTTTTGGCAGAGAAAAAAAATAACTTGGGCAGAACAAGCAACATTCATGGAAACACACAAAATTCCTTTTGCAATTGAAATCGTTCCAGAAAGAGCAACCCAATATCAAGCCATACCAAGTCCACCATCACTAATAGGACACTATAGCTAGATATTCTTAAAAACTAATTTCTTAGAAAATTAAAAGATTTAAGTTATTTACAACTTTGCTCAAGACCAGACCTGCCTTGATTTAACCAATATTTATTTTCTTTTGAATTATTTTTATTCACAATTTGTTCATAATTTGCACACAATAAATGCATAGCATGAGCGAATTGAATATATTTTGGAAGATGCCTTAATTCTAAATCTGTGAGTTTAATTTTCTTTTGATATTCTTCTAAAGCCATTTTTAAGTTATTTTTGCTATTTGTGACGCTATTAGAATCAAATAACAAGTTACAAGCAAGAACTGCAATTTCTTGTATTCTCGGATAATAGTTTGAAACAGAGAAATCAACTATATATAAATTAGAATTATTATCTTCCATAACATTAGTCGTAATAATATCTCCATGAACAAAACAATGAGGTAATTTGTCAACGTCCATTTCATCAAAATATTTAATCAATGGTTGTATTAATTTTAAATCAGAAGTGGTCAAATACTCTGATTTTGTTTGAAACTCTTTTTTGAAATTGACCGCAGCCCAAGAATCATATACAAAAGAAGGTTTTATATTAATTGAATTAATATGTGAAGCTTGTCTGGCTAAAAATTTTATTTGATTTTTTGTTAAAGGTTTGTTTAACTCGTAAAAATTTTTACCTTGAATATATTTCATTACACAAAGATTAAGCTCACGGTCATTTAATTTTATATTATGTAAAAATCCTTGTTTAGATTCTAATAGTTCAGATGTAGAAATCCTTGCATTAATCACATTTATCAATATATCAACATACCTTTGGCAATCTTCTAAACTTCTAAAATTGTTAAAGATTTTAACAAAATACTTCTTACTTTCGGTTTCAAGAATTAAATTAAAATCTTCATATCCTTGAAGAACAACTTTATTGGATTTAAACTTTCCTAAATCAAAATCTTGACAAATTCTGTTTGAAATGTCTTCAATGTTTCCATTATAATTCAACCTGTTTCTGAAATTCATTCCTATATTATAACAACTAACTCTTTATTTAAATATTCTTAAAAATCAACTTCATAATAGATATCTTTATATAATTTAAACTCTAGAGTGATAATATGAAGAACGTTTTTCGACTGGTTAAGATAGTAGTAATAATACTTGCACTGATAGGTTTATTCGTTCTACTACGAGATCATGGAGATGTAACTGGAGAAGTCGTTAAAGACACCATTACAGTCACCAAGACAACTACAAACACCATAGACACCATTAGTGAAAAGATTGGTCTGAAAAGTTATATAAAAGACAAATTCAACGATTTAAAGGAAGAGATACTCCATTAATCTTCTCTATAAGAATTTCTTTTTCACCATTGTAAGTTTCTAGCTCTCCATATATTACTATATTAGCACCTTTCTTTAATTCAACATCATCAAAGATAATGCCTGTAATAATTACTTTCTGAGAAATTGTAAGAAAAGTGATGTTGTTGCGTCTAGTGACTTCATCAACAACCCCAATTACCTTAACAGAATCACCTTCATTCATAGTTTCGAGAGAATCTATTCTAGTTTCATCGAGTTCAGTTGTTTGCAATATAAGAAAAAGAAAACTAATGCCAATAATTGAACATATCAAAGCTGATTTCAAAAGAGTCGAATCCTTCATAAGAAAAACATTAATTTAATGGTTAATAAGGGTTTGTGAGGGAAAGTCGGAAGATTTGCGGAAGCAACATCATACATCTTCAGATAATTTCCATAAAAAGTCGAAGTGTTTCTTATATGTTTCAAATATTTCTTTATTGTCTATTACTATAACTATTGGTTCTGCAGAATAAACCATGATTGCAACTTTATCATCATACATTATTGTTTCAGTAACTTGGTTTAGTTCTTTTGGCAAAGCCCTATGTGTACTTCGTTTATTTTTCCCAATCACTGTGTTTTTGAAATCATGATTCCACAGCAACCACTCATTTGTTTTTGTTTCTTTTTTCTTCACATTATAATTTTTCCAATAGGTTTCACCCAGTAGGTTGACTGATTCATTAGTTATTCCTATACACCACGATTTTTCTGCTTGCACAATTTCGCTTAAAACCTTCTTCAAACCTGCAATTCCACGAAATAAAGTTACGTCTTGTTTTGATGTAAGACTTCCTATTAAGTCACTTATTTGAGGAATCAATTTTTTAGCTTGTTTAATTTCTTGATTTATTTCTTCCTGTTTTGCTTCAAGAAAGTCCACGACCGCAGAAGGTTTCTCTGCAATAAATGTTCTTTTTGTTCCATCAACAACAAAAGAAATTAATCCTTTTTTCAACAGTTTTTCAAGATTATCATAAACAATGTTTCTGTATACTCCTAGAGATTTCACTAATTCTTGTGCAGTAGCTTTTCCCTTCAGAAGCAAAGCATAATACACTTTCGCTTCATTTTTGTTCAAACCTAATCTTTCCAGATCAACATAATCCATAATACCTACAGATACTCAATATATATAAATGTTTTGTTTGCTGTAACAAAGTATTACAACATAAATTTATATATAGTTCACCACACAGTAGTAATATGAAATATAATTTACAAACACAATATAATGGTTTTACAAACAAATTCATCGAAGGCACAGACATTCATAACAAAATAAGCAGAAGAGAGTATTATTCAGCCTTAGAAACTATTTTATTTTCTCAAAAAAAAGTGTTAGATGTGGGCTGCGGAGATGGTTATGATATCAAGAAATTATTGAGAAAAAAAGCTTTCATGCATGGAATAGATTCTTCGAAAAACCTTGTTGAAAAAGCAAGAAAAAATAACCCTAATGCTTCAATAATAGAAGGAAACATGGAATGTTTACCTTATGAAGATTCTTTTTTCGATGTCGTTTTAAGCAAATATGTTTTGCAAACTTCAACAAATGTTCCAAAAGTTCTGGCAGAAATGGATAGAGTACTAAAACCAGGAGGAATAATTACATATTTGACAGTTCACCCGTTAAGACAATTCTTAGAAAAGAAAAAACATCCTAAAGATTATTTTAAACAAGAAATTGTAGAATCAATATTCTTTGGAGGAACCGTATCAGCACAGGAACCAACACATACAATGAACAAGTATTTGAATCCTGAATTTTTAAGAAATTTCAGAATAACATATTTCAAAGAACATACAGATTTTCCTTCATCAGAAAAAGTCGATGGAGATATATATCCTTGTTTCTTTGTTTTGAAAGCAGAAAAAAGAATGTAATAAGTTGTTCAACGGAAAAGATTAATTTTTTCTATTTTTTTAAGAGTGTTTACGAAACTCAAATATCAACTTCCATAACTTCACAATTACTCACTTTTGAAGCCCACATCTCTTCATCAGTTAAATCATTGAAATAACCGTTTATTATTTGAAGTATCTCTTTATGTGAAACAATTAAAACATTATTCAAATTATAAGTTTTCAACTCTTCTAAGAAAGAAAAAACTCTTTTCTTTTCTTCTTGAAATGATTCCCCACCATTAAATTTCAAATTAAATATATCAGGCTTTAGTGCTTCAAAGAACTCCATTTCAGTTTTACTATCAAAACCAGATTTTCGGTCGTTAATTCGAGGTTCTACTTTAAATTCAACATCATGATTCTTTGCAACGATTGAAGCAGTTTCTTTAGTTCTTGGCAATTCAGATGTTAAAACCAAATCTAATTTCACATCTTTAATTTGTTCTGCAACAATTCTGGCTTGTTCTTTACCTAAATCAGTAAGACGTACATCTTTAGTTGGATCATCATTGCATAAACATTGAAGATTATAATTGGTCTGACCGTGTCTTACAAAGTATACTTTCATAGATTTTCAAATTAATTTATTAATTATATATCTTTCGAATTTTTCCATTACCTTTATATATCAGATATAGTTTTTTCTAGTCATGGCCAAAAAGAGGGAGTTGGACTTCAATAGTACTGCTGAGTTAAAAGTTTCTAAAAAGATAGTTGACCAAGTCATTGGTCAGGAAAGCGCTGTAAACGTCATTAAGAAAGCCGCAGCTCAGAGAAGACACGTCCTTTTAATAGGAGAGCCAGGCACTGGAAAGAGCATGCTTGGTCTGGCTTTAGCAGAGCTTCTTCCTAAGAAAAACCTAGTCGATATCCTGGCATTTCCTAATCCTAACGACGAGAACCAACCAGTTATAAAAACCGTTCCTGGTGGGCAAGGAAGAACCATTGTTGCAAAGTCAAAAACACAGAACATTGGTAGCTTCAAAAACACAAATATAATTATGATAATGTTCGCTTTAATCATTAGTCTACTGCCCTATTGGTGGTGGAAATCAGGCAACATCTCAGATGTGATATACGCCGCACTTATAATCTCAGGAATGATTATTTTATTCGGAGTAGTCATGGCCATGAATCTCGGCAGACGTATGACTATGACAAAAGGTCAAGCACCAAAAGTAATAGTCGATAATTTCAACAAAAAACAAGTTCCTTTCTTGGACGCCACGGGCGGACATGCAGGTGCATTATTAGGAGATGTACTTCACGACCCATTTCAGTCTGGCGGTTTGGGAACGCCTGCTCACGAAAGAATCGTTGCAGGAATGATTCATAAAGCTCACATGGGTGTTTTATTCATTGATGAAATCGCAACTCTACATCCTTCCACACAGCAGGAACTATTGACTGCTTTGCAAGAAGGAAGATACGCAATCACCGGTCAATCAGAAAGATCAGCAGGCGCAATGGTTAGAACCGAACCAGTTCCCTGTCAATTCATATTAATAGCTGCAGGAAACGTTGAAACAATCAAGCATCTTCATCCAGCCCTAAGATCTAGAATAAGAGGTTATGGCTACGAAGTTTTAATGAAAGAAACCGTTCCAGATAATGTCGAGAATAGAGCCAGAATTCCTCAATTCGTCGCACAAGAAGTAATAAAAGACGGTAAGATACCACATTTTTCCAGAGAAGCAGTTCTATACATAATTGAAGAAGCAAGAAGAAAAGCCAATAGAAAAGAACATTTAACTCTCAGATTCAGAGAACTAGGAGGTTTGGTTAGGGCAGCAGGAGATATTGCCATTGAAGAAAAATCCAAGCTCGTTGAAATCAGCCACATTATCAAAGCAAAGAAAATTGCTAAAACCCTAGAACATCAACTGGCCGATCAAATCATTGAAAGAAGAAAGGAGTATGAAGTTATCGTTGTCAAAGGTAAAAGAATCGGAAGAGTTAACGGTTTAGCAGTTCTTGGTTCAGGCACAAGCTATTCAGGAATAATCCTACCCATTGAATCAGAAGTCACTCCAGGTGGTAAAGAGTCTGAGATTATAGCCACCGGTAAACTAGGAGAAATTGCCAAGGAAGCCGTGACAAATGTTTCTGCAATCATAAAAAAACTATTCGGCGAAGACATCAAGGAGAAATACGATATTTATGTTCAATTCCTACAAACCTATGAAGGCGTAGAAGGTGATTCAGCATCCATCGCAGTAGCCACAACCATCATATCTGCTCTTAAAAACGTTCCAATCAAGCAGCACTTCGCAATGACAGGCTCATTGTCCGTCAGAGGAGAAGTTCTTCCAATCGGCGGTGTTTCTTCAAAAATTGAAGCAGCCATTGACGCAGGCATAACTCACGCGCTAGTTCCAAGGTCAAACATGAGAGACATCGTTGTTGATGCCAATAGGTTAAAACAAATAAAAATTATTCCTGTGGACACAATATTTGATGTTTTGAAACATGCTTTGGATTGGAATGAAAATAAAAAAATCTTAGATAAAATTGAAAAAGCATCTAAGAACAGATATTAGATCTTAGCTTCTCTCCACAGTATTTCAAAGTATTTCTTGTAGACTTCTGAAATCTGTTTATTGATGATTCTAATTGTTATTGGTTTTTTCTCCCACAGCACCATTACCACTTCATCTCCGCAGATGAATGTTGATACCGGACTATCAAACTCTTTGGGCAAATACTTTGCTTCCGTATGTTCTAAGGTATTAAGATACGCAATTCTGTCCTGAGCATTATAGTTATATATGTGCTTCATCACAATATTCATGGGAATTCTTTTTCTGTGAAAATGAGGTATGAAAAATCGCACCATCTCCGGAGCAATGGCTGGAATTCCATAAACCAGTATTTGATCGTTATAGCTAAGAAAATTATCAAGTATGTTTGTGAACGCACTTAATCCTTCATAGGTTTGAGTTTCATTCTTGTTTTCAGTCATGTTTTTCAATAGTTTTAGTTGAGGCATAATTGTTGACAAACCTCTTTCTTTTTCAGATAGTAATGTTCTAAGTATTCTTGGATCTGCCGCTTGAAAATGTTTTGTTCCGTCTTTAATAACATAACTCACCAAACCTTTGTTTTTTAGTTTGTCCAAAACATCGTACACATTTGTTCTGTCAAGATCTGCTTCTTTAGCTATTTTACCTGCAGAGTTAATTCCTATTTCCAGCAATGATATGTAAACTTTAGATTCGTTCTTCGACAATCCGATTTCTTCTAATGCTTCATACATCCCAATTAGACGCTATTTTTTCTCGATATAAATATTCCCTAAGAAATTTCGAAAGAAATCCGGTAACATCCGAAAATTCTCCGGTTTTGTTTGAGTAATATTAAAATACCATTAAAAAAACAATTATTTAGGTGTTGAAAGTGTTGGCAGATAATGTAAGGGAACTGGAGAATGAGAATTACAGACTGAAGAATCCCAGTAAACAATATGAATACAACATAGGAATCTACGGAGTTGGAGAGCTGGGAGGAAACACATATTTAGAACTGCAGAAAATCAGCAATGAAGACACATTTTCAAAAATAAACAACCTGCACCTATTTGGCAGAACAGAAGAAAAACCACTAAGATGGGCTGAATCAAACCTAATCAATAAAGAATACTGTGCAAGAACAAGAACTCATTCCTACAGAGAATTACCTGATATTATAGAAAACATTGACATATTAATATTCTCAGCTTCACAAGGAAATAGACTGGATTTAAAAGAGAACACAAAAGAAAATCTGAAGCTAATAAGAAACATATCTCCAGAACTAAGAGATTACAAAGGACTAGTAATAATGGCGTCCAATCAAACAGATACCCTCTGCTATGAATTAGCACAAAAAACAAGTATTAACCCGTTGAGAATTGTAGGCGTTAATTCATTGGATAAAAGAAGGTATGAGGCTGCATTAATGCAACATTTTTCAGAATTAAATGCTAAAGATATAAAAGCATATGTGCTTGGATTTCACCATAATTCTATAATAATTCCTAGTAAAACAACAATCAATGGTTTGCCGTTGGAAGAATTAGTTTCTGAAAATGAATTGAGAAAAATTGATTATGTTAGAAAAGAATTAACTGTAAACGCCGTTAAAGACCTGGGAACAACCACTCAAGTTACTGCACCTGCAATAAAGAAATTAGTTTTAGCAGCGATGAACGAAAACATAGAACAAACTGTTTCAACCGTTTACAAGCATAATGATTCATGGTTGTACATGGGTTTGCCTGTGAAATTCAAAGATTTACATGCAATCGCTGATTATGAACGGCTCAGCAGAGTTCCTGAAATAAAAGAGTTAGAACCAGTCATTGAGAAACATATAGATTTTATGAAAAAAAATGGAATCTGGCAGAAAGGAAGCATTGAAGTGAACTATGAAGAGAGACAAGTTGAAAGAAAGGTTTTGAAAAGAGAATCGCCTGTGGTTGTTCTACCTAAGAAAAAACTAAACTTGAGTGTGAAACAATTAATTGAGATAATGGATAAAAAAATGGTATTAGTACCAAATTAAAAAAAAGAAAAAAAGAAAAAAATTACTTCTTTCTTCTGAATGGTTTACTAATCAACCATATTATGAAGATTGCTAAAGCCCATGGAATTACCATGAAGAACAAACTGAAAACACTGTTTAAACTTCTGACCAAACTTCTAATAAGCTCTGAAAATTTCACAATTGCAATATTAGCATAGCCACTCTGCTCTTCAGTAAAAGTAACAGCAACAGTTGAATAATCAACTCTGTTATCCATGTTCTCTAAAGATTGTTCCAAGTACTTGATAGTTCTTTCCTGACTAAAAATTCTATCAGCAAGATTTATCTTATCTTCAATACGATCGGCTTCTTCATACATCTCTTTGTACATGTCAAGTTTATCATATGCAGCAGCTAATTCGATTGCAGTGTTTGTATACTGACCTGTGATGTCATTAGCGTTTTCTGAGAAAGATTGGACTTCTCCGATTTCTTTCAATTGAACCATGAACGCATCGTACAACTTGGTTTCAACCTTTATACTGTAATAGCCATTCATATAAGCTCTGTTTCCTTCACCATTTTTGTAAACATTCTCATTTAGTAAATAAGAATTAGAAGTTACTATCAAAGCTTTTAACTTAGCGTTTGCATCTGCAAATTCGCCTCTTTCAATCTCAGAAGAAAAACTCGCATATTTTGTAATCATTCGTTCTTCAACTTCAGGTGCGAAGTCGCTGTTGTAAGAAGGATAATAATCTGAACTACCAGTGCTTTTATACACAGCAGATTCCATTATACCCATACCCGCACTCGAATCATAACCAACTTGATAGCTACTGCCAGTCCTAATACCACTACCTGAAAACATCATGGCTCCCAAAACAATGACAACAAGCAAAACCATAAGCCAATTATCCTTAATTTTTCCTATTTGTTCTTTCAAACTCATAAATATCACCTTCAATATTTGTAAAAATAGTATAATTACTAGTATATAAATACATTGCTTAGGTTTCAAGTTGAGTTGAAGTTATAAATTAAAAACTATTAGAGGAACATATAGCTCTTTAGTACTCATACCGCCATGATTTCCTCTTAAGAAACGAAATTCTTCGCCAAGAATTGTATCTCTCATCACATAACCTTCTTTCATGGCAAGGATGTAATCTCCAACTCTGTTATGCAGTTCTTTGTGTGGGTTGAAAAGACCATAATAATTCTGTTTAACAATATCGGAACTCTTGTATACATCACAAGCTTTTTTGAAATGTTTTTTCACATAAGCTTTGAAATCTTTTTCCCTTCCTGGCTTAACATAACAATAATGCATTCTTGAATCACCTGTCATCGGCATTGACATAGTATCAACAAACTTTGGATGTTTTCTTAAATCAATTCTGCCTTTATTAGGAACATCTATTAGTCCGTGGTCTGCAACAACTATAAGAGTTGTATCTGTTCCTTTAAGAGATTTGGCAAGAGCTTGAACTTGTTTATCAAGTTCCATAAATACATCTGAAGTTTCTTTGCTATTAACTCCATAATGATGCATTTTAGAATCAGGATAAGGAGAATAAGCATAGATAAACTTCTTTCTTTTGTTAGTTTTCACTGCTTTCTTGATATTCTTGAAAAAACTAGGTATAGTATTATATGAAAACTGTGTTTTTCGTCCTTTTTTAGAATCAGGTCCAACTATCTGTTCAGGCATAATAAAATAATAAGGGACTTTTATTCTCTTCCAAAATTCTTTCTCAGTATAAATCCGTTCTCTCTTTATACCCATTTCTTCAAATGATGGACCACCATGTCTCGGATTAAAAGGTAATATTGTAGCAATAGTTCCTAATTCCTTCAAATATACAAACCAACCTGTAAAACCTGTTTGTTGAGCAGGAAGACCTGTTTGGAAAGCCATAATACATGAAGCAGTTGTTGGCGGAAATGCAGAAGTTATCTTAGCTCGAACATTGTCTTTCAGAAAGCTTTTTTTTCGGCTCATCAAATATTCATAACCCATACCGTCCAGAATCAACAAGACAACATTCTTAGAAAGATCGCTTGGTTTCAAATACTTCAAAGGATTATAAGGCGACTTCCAACCCATAGCTCTACCAAGAGAACTCATAAGATTTACAATACTTCCATCTTTATAATTTGGTTTAAGCATTTTATAAA
>JBDRGV010000066.1:0-8370 GCA_043817405.1 archaeon
ACAACAATCATCATCAACAGAACAAGAATCACCAACAGCGCCACAAGTAATACATTCTGCAGTCGTTATACAATTACCACTATCACTTATAACATCAGTTGAACTATTACAACACTTAGCTGTAACTGTATTTCCATCACAATCTTTATTTACTGCAAACTCACTTCCATCATCACCACAGCATTTAGAAGTTACTGTGTCTGTATATTCACCAACTCCTGATTCTCCTGCAATTATCCAAGAACCACAACCATTACAATAAAGAGAACCATGATCACAATCAGCCCAAGCACCAGTATATTGAGTTGAAGTACAAAACATTTTTTTATCTTTCCCGACCGAAGAAGAATATTCAGGATTATTTATAACACTATTTTTTGAATATATAACCCCTCGAAATACACAATTATCAATCTCAGCTTGAATAGTTGCAACACAAGCTTTGTCCAAGGAAAATGATAGTTGAGGAGTTGCGCCGCATCCAAAACCAGTACATTCGTTAGTACAACCATATACTTCGTTATAATAACATTGTCTATCAAGTACATGTTCACCTTCACTAAGAGCATCCCTATTTTCTCCGCAACATTGAGAATCAGTTCCGGATGCCCAAGCAGAGGAAGGAACAGCTGCATATACAGCATGAACACCTAACCATTCACTGTTTTTACAAGCAGAACTTTCACAAGCATTTAAGCTACCATCACAATTAGGTTCATAGGTAATAGTTAAAGCAGCTCCATTATTATTCCAGTGTCCTACCCAATCATAAACATGAGCATCATACTGATACTTTTTTCCAATGGTTGGCATGGTATCAGTAAATGTAGTTTTATAGTTATCTGATGCACTTCCAGTAGCCAAAATAGATATGGGTGTGCCTGTTGTCCAACCAGAAGAAGTCCAATCCAACCAAACACCAGGATTACTTCCATCTAAATCTGTTTGTTTTCTATGAAGAGTATAATATTCAATTCCAAAACCATCACCTTTGTCATCAGCAGTCATGATTAGTGTGACTGAACTAGAATCAACACTTCTTGAATTTGCAGCAAGATCATGCTCATTAGGATAAGTAGTATCCTGCACACATGCATTAACAGAACAAACATAACCAGAGTTACAATAAGCAAGGGAATAAGGTGTACATACAGTTTCTTGAAAAAGACCTAAACAAGCAATGTTATTATAACAACCACAACCACCAGGACAATCTCCCGTAATCGCATTAACTGAAAAAGAACTCATACTAATCACAAGAATAAACACCAACAAAACCATAATCTTCTTCATTGTATCTTTCTTTGTTCTTTCTCTATTTAAATTTTATGTTTAAAAAAAGTCTTTCACATCCTCTTTTTCAATTGTTTTCCTGGCAAACAAGCTATTTATATTTTTCGGAAAGAAAACACAGGATAAACTCTCTAAATGTTTTTGTCGATTATAACATGACTAAATATCAATAGTTAGTTATTTTTTCTCCAATAATATTTTTTAATTTCAGGATAATTTTTTGAATATATTTGATTTTCCTCTTAATATAGTCTTTTTCAACAAAAAAACCATCATAGGTTATTTTATTTCTTGTTACCCTTAAATCATCAATCAATGATATCTCATATTCGTTAAAGTTATCATAATTAACTTCGAGATACTTCACTAACTTTTTATGTGCCCCTTCGCCGTATGTCTTGTATCCATCAAGTAAAAGAACAATACTAATCAATTCTCTAATTATATCATAATATTCTTTGGTAACATTGGAACTGAATTTAGCAATATCAATGTTTTTAATCATTTCAATAGTTGTATCTACCATTTTTAAGATAGATTGTGCTTTTTCCTTATCAGGCGTTATTTTGATTAATCCTTCTTCCATTTTAACATTCTCACCTTTAAGTATCCTTTAAGTTTATCACCATTCACTATGTTTTGCTTTAATTCTTCACTCAATTTATCAAAGTTTTTCTCAAAAAATAAATTTATGTGTCTATTTAATTCTTTCTCATATTTGCTTAGTTCCAATTCTTTTTTAACACATTGCAAATATAAATCTATATCGCTACTTTTTACATCTTCACCTTTTGAAGCAGAACCAAATAAAATGATTACATCAGGCATGCATTTTTCATCAAGATAATTCAAAAGTCCTGATTCTTTAATTCTTTGAATTATATTTAATTTTTTTAAAAATTTAAAATAATGATTATCTCTATTGGCATAATAAACAGGATATTTGTGGATTCTATGCTCCTTTTTTATAATTATGTTTTCTTTTTCAAGCTCTTCCAAATATAATTTAACGGATTTTGGAGCTAGTTTTATCATTCTGCTTATCTCTCTAAGTTGAAATCCCATTCCCTCAGACAAAGGATTATTAAAAAACACTTCTAAAACCTTGTAAATGTTATCTTTTTTTAACATGTGTAATAATAATATCACAACTGATATATAAATATTACTATTTTACAATCCAAGATATTCTGCCAAGACGAAAGTTATAAGTTGAGTTATTATGTTTTAAAAAAATCAAATTCACCCTGAAAAAAGGGTTTTAAAGCAGAAACTTTTAAAAGAATCCGTGCAATCAACTTATCATGAAAAAAGTAATGGCATTTGGCTCTTTCGACGTTTTCCACAAAGGACATGAAAACTATCTGAGACAAGCAAAGGAACTCGGCGACAAACTAGTAGTTATTGTAAGCAGAGATTCTAACATAAAGAAATTAAAAAAACAAGAACCATGGTTTTCAGAAGACAAAAGAGTTAAAACAGTATCAAGATACGATGCAGTCGATAAAGCAATTCTTGGTAATGAAGACGATTTATTACAAGTAGTTGTCGACGAGAAACCAAGTATTCTCTGCTTAGGATTCGACCAGAAAGTCGATGATAAAAAACTAAAGAAAGAATTAGAGAAAAGAGGACTGAAAGACTTCAAGATAACTAGAGCCAATGCTTACAAGCCAGAGATTTTCAAAAGCTCTAAATTAAAGAAAACTATGAAAAAATAAAAATTAATTATTAGAAATATCTTCTTTGTTAAGATAAGCACAAATCGCCTTTAATGGTGCAATTCCAAGTATCCCATTAAACAAATCGTCTAAATATTCATTACGAATCATATTGACTTTGCGTAAAATAGTTTTTAAGTCTTCAGATAGTTCATGTTTTTTAACATATTTATTTACTTCATTATCATAATCCCTAATCAAATATTGTTTATAATCAATAAGCTTTATTTCCAAATAAAAACCCAATTCATTTTTTGAATAAGCTTCAACTAAAAATTCTAAAAAATTCTTTTCATCAATCATTATCATCACCAAAAACTCAGATTGATGATTACTTAATATGTCTTAACCAAAAAAAACCGGAAGATTTCCGGTTTAATTCTTATTGTATAATTCTTTAATCTCTTTACACTCATTTCTCATCACAAAATTATTATGTTGAAGTAAACCAATTTCATATTGTCGAAAAATATTCCTTCCTTCATAAAGCAAATTCTTTACAAAATCGTCCGATTCATCGATTAAATCTTTGTTTTCATCGAGTTTCGTATAAAATCTATCAATGGATTGCTTCATTTCAGCATGCCATTCATCATCTTTTTCAATCATTCAAATCACCCTAATAGTTCATTAAAATACTCCTTAAAAAGTTTTTACCTAAAAAAACCGGAAGATTTTCGGGAATCAGCTTAACATAAAATTTATATACTATTACTTCAATAGTTATTAAAAAGAGGGTATCATATGCATTTTCAAAAGGAGGAATTATGAAAACATTCATTTTCGCATTAATATTCATTCTCATGATTGGAAGTGCTTATGCATTAACTGCAACCATAGACTATCCTGAGGACAAAACCGGTTGGAGTGAGCTAGAACCAATTCCCTTTAAATCAAGTGCTGTTGGTGGAGTTTCAACATACATTTACAATTGGGACTTCGGCGACAATATAATTAACGCATTATACACGAATCAAAGAACTTTGAAAGACCCTGATCAAGTGGTTTATTTTAATCCTGGAGAATATAAAATAACTCTACTTATTTCCGACGGAATAACATCAGACACCGATACAATTAATATAACAACTCACAACCCACTTCCTCCGCTTTCCTACATTTCATGCTCTTGGAAAATCGGTGTTTGTGACGCTGGAGACAGAGAACTGTTGAAACTATCAGATTCTGTCAACGCTCACGCCAGAGGATTTGAAGACCTAAACGATGAATGGTATAATTACACTATTTGCTGCGATACAGACTTTTTAACCTGGATTAAAAAAACAAATCCAGGTGTTGGAACCTACGCAGTTCTGCATAATGACTCCGGCTCAATTGAAGGAGGATCACACGAAGGCATAACGGTTGCAAACTTAAAATACTATTACCTCGGAAACATTGTTGGTGGAGGAGCCAGTTGTGAACAATTACCAGCCGGAACCTGTAACGATACATGTGTCTATGAATCCTACTCGGGAACAATGGGAATAGATAGTCATTTAGCCAATTGCTCATCGGATTATAACTACAAATACGATTTATGCTGTGCACCGGCCGAAGATTGTACAAACAACCAGGATGATGATGGAGATTTATTAATCGACTGTGCAGACCCAGAATGCCACGTAACAAATAATCTTTGCGGAACAAGCACCTATGTAGGTGATTATTTAGGCACAACCTATTATTGTTCAAAAGGAAAAAACGCGTTTACTTGGCCATTGCCAGCCTACACTGAAGATTCCATAAACGATGGTGCAGGAGCAAGACATTGCTGTCAAGCAGGTTATTATTGGGATCCAACCACTGAAACCTGTATTGAACCACCAATAATATGCTATGCTGATGCAACTTCTCCATGTAAAGAAGACTATGTTACAGAGTTTGATTATTGGCTTAATGATTCAATAGTTTTTGACGGCGGAGCAGATAATACTGATTGTTTCGAATCAACAACCTACGATGTAACAGGTTGTTGTGGAATAGTTCAATACGGAGAACTAACCTATACCTATGAAAACATAACCTATTACCAAATACCATAAAAAAATTCTTTTTTATAGAATAATTTGTATTGGAAAAGTTTATATAGTAGAATAATATTAAATAGCGTGGAGGGAACAGTATGAAGTCCAGACTTATAATTTTACCAATTATGCTAATAATTTTAGCTTCATTCGCAACAGCAGCAACGAATTTCTACGTGACAAACGAACCCATCAAAAGCGACATTTTTATCAGTGAAATCGCTTTGTTTGAAGTCACAGTTTTTAATTTGTTATCAACCGAAGATGTGTACACATTCACAACACTTGATTCCAGATGGACCATTTTATCTCCACAATTAGTGGTTCCAGGAGACGGAATGAAAAGTTTCACGCTTGAAATTGACCCTGGATCAACAATCCCCCTAGGAGTACACGCTTTAAATATAAAAATTAAATCCCTCCGAGGAGAAACATTCACACAACAATTATTTGTTATCAACATAAGACCATACAACCCTCTATTCGGCGAATACAACCCTTCAGTTCAATTCAGTGCAGACATTGATGAAGAAATTGATCCTAGAAAAAAGATTCCAGTATCAATATTCATGAAGAACAGAAACGCATTGGATATTGGTGACGCAACCATTGTCATTGACGGAGAATTATTCGAAGGAGAATTCAAAACAACCTTAGCCGGAATGGAAGAAAAAAGAACAGAGTACCTGTTCAAAGTTGATGAATCACAGGCTCCAGGACTATATTCGTTGGATGTACAATTGCAAATTCATAACATAACCATCAGTCGATCAACTCAAAACTATGAAATAATAAGCTATTCTTCCATCACAAGAGATTCCATTGAAGAAAGTTTCTTTTTCAAAACAATAGAGTTAATTACTTTGGAAAACCTGGGAAATACTAAAACAACAACCAAAGTTAATTTAGAAACACCCTTTGTAAAAAGATTATTTACTTATTCAGATCCAGATTATGAAGTTGCAAAAATTAATGGTGAAGGAACTTTGCAATGGGAAGTGACTATTGAACCACAGGAAATGACTCAAATAACAGTCACAACCAACTACCGAATACCAATCATAATAATAATACTAATTATTGTCGGAATAGTTTTTTACTATGTGACCAGAAGCCCAATTCTGCTTATGAAAGAAGCAATAGTTGTTGGCTCAGATGGAGAGGGTGTAGAACATCTCAAGCTAAGATTATTTGTTAAAAACCGTTCTAGAAAAACAATTGATAGGGTAGTGGTTTTTGATAGGATTCCGAGCATTGCAGAAGTTATTCAAAAGAAAATCCTAGGAACCATTCAACCTGATAAAATAACCAAACAGGAGAAAAAAGGAACCATAATCAAGTGGAGTCTTGAAACATTAGAACCATTTGAAGAAAGAATTATTACCTATGAAATGAAGTCCAAACTGAAAATCATAGGAAACGTTTCCCTGCCTAGTTGCAGAGCTACTTTCTTTGGCAAGAACAGAGACAGAACTGTTTATTCAAATAGAGTAGTTGTTTCAGGATAGAATTCTTTTATTTTATTTTTAATTTAAATTTAATTAGAATTCAGAATTAAAAAAAGAAAAAAATAGCTAATTTTATTTCTTAGCTACTTTATATAAACCTACTAATAACAATACTGTTGTGAACCAATGTATTTTATCCAACCATTGCATCCAACCAATTCCAACGTTATACAATAAATAAAATATACCAACTATCAATACTAACCAACCAAAAGATTTCGAACATTCATGTTTCATATTACATCACCCCAACATTTAAATCTATATATCCAATTCAGATTTATTGTTTATAAAATTTTCTGTTTCACCATATCAAAATGCACTTCAGGTTAAAAAAACGTAATCTATTTAAATAAGGCGTTGTTTTCTGAAACTACAAAATGGGAAGAATTAAGACACAACTAGTGAAAAGCGTAACTCATGAGCTTGTTAAAAGACATGGTGAAGAGTTTACAACTGACTTCAATGAAAACAAGAAAGTAGTATCACAATTCGCCGATGTACCGTCGAAGAAGATAAGGAACACTATTGCAGGCTATGTAACTAGATTGAAGAAAAGCGGGTGATGCAAATGGCAGACAAAGATAACTCCATATTCATAGGTGGAAAACCATTTATGAACTATGTGACAGCTGTTGTCATACAGTTTACAACATTGGAAGTAAAAGAAGTAATTATTAAGGCCAGAGGAAAGTTTATCAGCCGAGGCGTTGATGTAGCAGAAGTGGCTGTCAAGAGATTTTTGAAAGACCAAATAGTTGTTAAAGACATAAAGATTGATTCTGAAGAATTTAAAAGTCAAGAAGGCAAAAATATTAGGGTTTCAACAATCGACATAACTCTTACAAAGAAGAAATAACGAGTATAAGAAATAGCAACATTGGAGTTTTTTATATGATAATAATCAAAGCTAAAGACTATGACGATATGTCAAAAAAAGCCGCTTTGATAGTTCTGAATGAAATTATGCTTGATAAAGATATATCTGTGGGTTTTGCCACAGGAAGCACACCTTTAGGGTTGTACAAAAAGTTAATTAAGAAAAGCAAAAAAGAAAATGTTAATTTTTCAAATATTACAACTTTTAATCTTGATGAATATTATCCTATAAAGAAGAATGATACTCAAAGTTATTATTATTTCATGCATCAAAACTTATTTAGTCATGTCCCCATTAATAAGAAAAACATTAATTTTCTTAATGGAGAAACAAAGAATCCTTATGAAGAATGTCAGAGGTTTGAAAAACTAATAAAAGACAAAGGCATTGACTTACAAATTCTAGGTCTTGGTAGAAACAGCCACATAGCATTTAACGAACCAGGTTCTTCTTTTAATTCAAAAACCAGAGTTGTTGACTTGGATTTGAAAACACAGAACGATAATTCTAGATTGTTAAAGAACAAAAATAGAGTTCTCTCCAATGCTTTAACAATGGGTTTGGCCAGCATAATGTCTGCGAAGAAAATTATTCTATTAGCTTCAGGCAAGAATAAAGCTCAAGCTGTAAAGGACTTAATTGAAGGACCCATAGATGAGAATTGTCCGGCCAGTATTTTAAGACAGCATCAAAACGTCATAGTTATTATTGATAATAATGCTACAGAATTGCTTAGCTCAGATGTTATACCTAAAGAAATTGCAGGATATCATATTCTGAAAGAAGGCGATATGCCCAAGAATAAGGTTGTAGTTACAATAAGTCCTCACCCCGATGATTCTGCCATTGGGCCAGGCGGAACTTTGGTTTTAATGTCCAAGGATAATGAACTGCACAATTTTGTAATGACCACCGGTCACAGATCCTACATTCCTAACACT
>JBDRGV010000067.1:0-2121 GCA_043817405.1 archaeon
CCCATCGAAGGCATCCTCATTCCCTTTGCACCTGAATTCCCACCAGAAGAAGCAATAACATCATCAATTCTTAAAATCATAATAGCAACTTCGCTCGCAGAATTAATCGCCTGTGTCTTAATTTTCAACGGCTCTAAAATTCTTGCTTCTAAAACATTTTCAATTCTATTCTTAAATAAATTCAATCCAGCATTTCTTTCACCAGAATCATGCCGTGATTTTAACTCAGTCAAAACATCAATTGGGTCCATACCTGCATTTTCTGCTAAAGTTATTGGAATATATTCTAAAGCATTTGCAAATTCTTCAACAGCCAACTGCTCTCGCCCACCCAAGGAATGTCCATATTCTCTCAATCTTCTTGCCAGTTCAACTTCAATCGCACCACCACCTGCAACAACTAACCCATATTTCAAAGAAGCAATCACATCCCCTAAACCATCTTTAATTGCCCGTTCAATTTCATCAATCACATGTCCTGTCCCACCATGAATCAAAATAGTCAATGCTTTTGGATTCTTACACCCCCTAATATAAGTCATTGTATCTTCACCATGCTTCACTTCTTCAACTTTTTCTGCATCACCTAATTCTAAAAAACTTAACTCATTCAAATTACTCACAATCTTTCCCCCAGTCGCTTTTGCTAACTTTTCCATATCAGACTTTGCAACTCTACGACAAGCATAAATTCCTGCCTTAGCCAATAAATACTGCGCAAAATCATCAATACCTTTTTGACAAAAAATAACATTAGCACTAGAAAGCTTAACTTTCTCAACCATCTCTTTAATTGATTTTTCTTCTTGTTCGATAAAACTCCTTAACTGTTCTGGCGAAGAAATTGAAACTTTTGTATCAATCTCTGGATTTTTAATTTCAAGTGGAAAATCAACCAAAGCAATATGAGCATCATCAACTACAACAGGCATATCTTGTGAAACTTTCTCCTTGTCCAAAACAATCCCTGCAATCAGTTCAGTATCTTTAATTCCATCACCCTTTGACTTTTCAATTTTAATATCATTTATATCAATCCCCTTATCATTCTGAACTTGTTTCACAGCCCGAACAATAATTTCAGCAAAGCTTTCTTTCGCATCTTCTGCACCTTTACCAGTCATAGCAGTCATTGCAACTTGCTTTAAAACATCCTCATCATCAGGAGAAACTCTTAAAGCAAGATCTTTTAAAATTTCCTGTGACTTTTCAGCAGCCAACCTATAACCTTTTGTAATAACAGTTGGATGAATTTTACTATCCAAAAGTTTCTCTGCGTTTTCCAAAAGTTTTCCAGCAATCATAACTGCTGTTGTAGTTCCATCCCCAACCTCTGCCTCTTGGGTTTTAGCAATCTCAACCATCATTTTTGCAGCAGGATGTTCAATTTGCATTTCTTCAAGAATTGTAACACCATCATTTGTAACAATAATATCCCCTGTAGGAGAAACCAGCATTTTATCCATTCCTTTTGGCCCAAGAGTCGTCTTTACTATCTCAGCTACCATCTTTGCCGCCAAAATATTATTTCTTTGAGCATCTTTTCCAAGAAGCCTCTGAACATCTTCAGGCATTAAAACAAAAGGTTTATCTGACATGTTAATTTATTAAAAAATTATTATTTAAGCATTATTGTGATGGATTTTCCCTGCTAAGACTTATATCATATCTGAAATTGCCTAGTTTTATTCTTATAAAGGGAGATTTTGAGGAGGTATTAGTACCAAAATCAAAAAATAGCCCTTTTACTTCAAATTCATTAATATTAGTAGAATGAAAAACACCCTCTATATTTCTAGAAGTTCTAGGTTTAACAGATATCAAATCCCCTATTTCTCTAGTTACTTGAATCGGAACCCCCTCAGGAAAAATACCATAATTTTTTAAAAATTCATCTTTAAATGCTGTTTCTAATTTATCATACCATTTTTTAGAAGAAGCCGCATATAAAATGTTTTCTTCAACCATGATTATTATTCCAAAACCACCCTTATAAATTTTATTTCATTATAGAACATATTTTCAAAAGATAAACAATATTTATAAAGAAAACAACCCCCATAAAAGCATGAAAAACATAAAAGTTTCAGATATTATGACTCGTGAAATAATTTCTGTTAA